>JBFLZD010000041.1 GCA_040756435.1 Spirochaetota bacterium
TTGCTCTGACACCAAATTTGAAAAACTGAACTTAAATTTTTTTCCTTTTTTCTGAAATTTTTCATCATTTCATGTACTATTTTTCACTTTCCTGCGTTGTATATACACAAAAGCGTTTTTTTACCATATTTACTTTGGGAGGAACTACCATGCGTAAACCTCGTTTTATTGCACCCAACATCACCTATCATGTCACCAGCCGCATCATTGAATGCAAGAATTTGATGGAAGAAGATTCTATCAAAGCACTATTTGAATACTGCATCACGCTGGCACAGGCAAAATATCCTTTTGAACTTATCAATTATCAGATTATGGATAATCATATTCATTTGCTCATAAGAACAGTGGAAGGTGGTGCTACTATATCCCGTATAGTGCAGTATATTAAGTCGCGGTTTGCACAACGGTTTAATACGATGATGCAGCGAACCGGCCCTGTATGGAATGAGCGCTTCAAAGATAGCATTGTTGAGTTTGCGGACAATCCACGTTTGTATTTACTCAACTTACTATGGTACTTTGCCAACAATCCGGTGCGGGCAGGCAAGGTGAAAAGCCCTTTTGATAGCTACTTTGGTGGGTCAAAGGCTTATTTTGACAGTAACTATCGCCCCAGTATAAAGATTACCCTGCATCAGTATTTTTTAGAGTTGGGAGATACACTGGAAGAGTGTATTGAACGTTTTTACTATTATGTGAAAGGTGAATTATTGATTTAATTTTTGTGAAATTTATTTTTCAATTTACAGGAAAATGCTTTTGTCAATTATTGTATGGAATTATATTAGTTGTTTTTGTATAAAACAAGAGCAAACATTATAATACATTGGGTTTAGTAAACATGTTAGATATATTTAAAAAACCGCTATTACATATTCATTTTATAGGTATCTGTGGGGTAGGGATGAGTGCTCTTGCGGGCATGCTGCTTTCACAGGGGCACAAAGTTTCTGGCTCTGACACCGATATGTATCCTCCAATCAGCACTCAGCTTGAAACGTTAAACATACCGCTTTTCAAAGGGTTTAGCTCTGACACCATAGAAACAATCAAGCCTGATCTTGTTATCATAGGAAATGCTATTAGTCGTGGTAATCCTGAAGTTGAAGCTGTGCTTAACAAACGGATTGCATATCTTTCAATGGCTCAGAGCTTATACAATTTCTTTCTCTATAATAAAGAAGTCATTGGTGTGGCTGGCACCCATGGCAAAACAACAACAACCGCGCTGCTTGCGTATATTCTAGATAAAGCAGGTATGGAGCCTTCGTTTTTTATTGGTGGTATTCCTAAAAATTATGGGAAAAATTATCATATTGGGAAAGGAAATTATTTTGTGATAGAAGCTGATGAATATGATTCAGCTTATTTTGAAAAGATTCCCAAATTTATGATCTATCGTCCAACACATTGCATTATGACATCGCTTGAGTTTGACCATGCAGATATATATAAAAATATTGATGAGATAGTAGTATGGTTTTCGCGCCTTAAAAACCTTATTCCTGCAAATGGATGTATTGTATATAATGGCATGTATTCGCATTTGCGCGCAATTAATGGAAAGCCGCTATCGGTCACAAAAAATTATGGAATGTCGGATGCTGATTGTCGTTATCTTTATAAGGATGGCATTCTCACAATTTCAATGGATAGCAAAACAATACGTGCAAAGCCAAAAATTTTTGGCAACTTTAACTATCAGAATATTGCTGCCGCGGTAGCAATGGCTCTGACCCTTGGAGTATCGGAAGAGGCAATAGCATCTGCCATTGACTCATTTGAAGGAGTAAAACGCAGACAGGAGATTCTTTATTCCAGTAACTATCTCACAATTATTGAGGATTTTGCACACCACCCAACAGCAATACACAACGTTTTACATGAGGTGTCAGAGCGCTATCCTGGGTCACAAATCATTGCAGTGTATGAACCGCGATCAGCAACCAGCAGACGCAATGTATTTCAGCAAGAACTACCACTTGCATTTTCTGATGCAGATTTTGTCTTGATGAAACGGCCATACCGTCTGGATAAAGTGCCAGAACATGAACAGATTAATATTGACCAGGTAATTGATGAGGTAAGGGGTCAGAGCATTCCAGCGTATGTATTTGAAACTGTTGATGAGATAGTTTGTGAAGCATTTAAACAGATACAGAATAAACATACCGTTATGGTGGTCATGAGTAATGGGGGATTTGATGGCATATATGATCTTCTGGTTTCACAAGCACAAAAGCTTTTTGGAAATTGAATGGCGGTGAATAAAAAATAGTTGACATTTGTTGTATGTTTTATGTATTGTTTATGTAGGTAAATAAATTTACACGTTATATATATGGTAGTGGGTAAACTTAATATAACAGCTATTTTAATTTGGTGGTGGTGGCGTCAGGATAACAACTATCCGGGCGCTTGAGGAAGTTAGTTTATAATAGGGAAATCCTTAAAGGCTACGGATACTATTGTTAACCGTAGCCTTTTTATTTGTAATAAGCAATATTTTTAAAATTATATGATTCAAAAAAGGAGGATATAATGGCAAAGGATTCAACTAAAATACAGTTACCCGAAAAGGAGATGCCACGGCAATGGTATAATATTCTGGCTGATTTACCCAAACCTATGGACCCGCCTATAAGTCCTGCAACTGGCAAGCCAGTAACACCAGATGAATTGCATGCTATTTTCCCCATGGGATTGATAGAACAGGAAGTTAGTCCTAAAAAGTATATTGATATACCCGAAGATGTATTGCACATTTATCGTTTGTGGAGACCTTCACCGCTTTTCAGGGCTCGCCGTTTAGAAGCTGCGTTGGGAACACCTGCTAATATTTACTATAAATATGAAGGTGTTTCGCCTGCTGGAAGCCATAAGCTTAATACTGCAGTTGCCCAGGCATATTATAATAAACTTGAGGGCATAAAGAAATTAGCCACTGAGACTGGAGCCGGGCAGTGGGGCAGTGCTCTGTCACTGGCAGGGAACTTCTTTGGCATTGATGTGCATGTATATATGGTACGGGTAAGCTATGAACAAAAGCCATACCGTAAGTTTATGATGGAAACATGGGGTGCAACGGTCACACCAAGTCCAAGTAACCTTACCAATAGCGGAAGAGAAATTTTAAAACGGGACCCTGATAGTCCTGGCAGTTTAGGAATTGCAATAAGTGAGGCAGTGGAGGAGGCGGCTAACAGCAAAGATACCAATTATTCTTTAGGCAGTGTTTTAAATCATGTATGCCTGCATCAGACGATTATTGGACTTGAAACACTAAAGCAGTTTGAGATGGTTGATGATTATCCTGATGTTGTTATTGGCTGTGTAGGCGGCGGTTCAAACTTTGCTGGGCTTGCTTTTCCGTTTGTACGGGATAAAATTAATGGTAAGAATATCGATATTATTGCGGTGGAACCTGCAGCTTGCCCAACATTAACAAAAGGCATGTATACGTATGATTATGGTGACGTTGCAAAACTTACACCAATAATGCCAATGTATACATTAGGTCACTCATTTATTCCACCTTCAATCCATGCAGGCGGATTGCGATATCATGGTATGTCACCACTGGTGAGTTTCTTGTATCATGAAGGGTTAATATCGGCAATGGCACTGCATCAAAAGGAGTGCTTTGAAGCAGCAATTTTATTCTCAAAGACTGAAGGCATTATCCCTGCACCTGAATCATCTCATGCTATCAGAGCAGCAATCATTGAAGCTCAGAAAGCAAAGGAAGAGGGAAAGCAAAAGACTATTGTTTTTAATTTAAGTGGCCATGGGCATTTTGACCTGGCATCATATGACAAGTTTTTGTCAGGTGAGCTGGATGATTACGAATATCCAAAAGAATTAATTGATAAAGCATTGCACGATTTGCCAAAAGTTGGTAATTAATGTTCTTATAGAGGGTGTCCCAAAACAAACAGTGGGGCTAACAATGACGCGGGTGCAAAGTCATTGCAAGTGTAACTCTTGTCCTGAGCTTGTCGAAGGGGCAATCTCAATGCTGTAGAAGATAAGATTGCCACGCGCCTACGGCGCTCGCAACTAGGGGATTGCTTCGTCACTTCGTTCCTCGAAATGACAGGAGAGCAAAATTCATTGCAAAGAGATGTCTTTTGGGACACCCCTAAAATTATGTATTATGAAAAGAATACTTATCATCCTGTTTTTTATTATCAGCTGTTCTCAAAAATATACGGACTACACACCATTTACCGCGCAGCTAATTTATGACCAGTCACATAATAACGTGTGGGGGTTGTGGGATCATGGTTATTGCGGATATTCACATATTGCTGGTGAGCTAAAACAGTATGGAATTCCTGCCTCGGTTAATCTGAAAAAAATTGATGAGTGTATATTTTCTTTACCTTCCATGGGATATCGCTATGCAATACTGATGCTATCGGTTGCTAAATATCAGCGGTTTGATGATCGTGAAATTGATGCCATCTGTAATTTTATTAATGCTGGAGGTCTCCTTTTTGTTATTGCTGAACATGATAATATGTATAATTGTGCAACTTTTTTAAATGCAGTAACGCAAAAAATAGGCATTACAATAAACAGCGATGCTGCCGGGAAAGACAATGATACTGTTCAATCGCTTGATGATTTGAATAACAGGGCTTATTCAAAAAAATTTAAACTTAACAATGTTTTGCACATGCTTTCAGCTTCGCTATCAGGAACTACTGATTCTTTTGAGGTGTTGTTACGTGATGATGAAACAGATAGCATTATTGCTGCTGGATGCAGGTATGGTAACGGCAAAATGCTTGTAGTGGGTGACAGCGAGATGTTCTGGAATGGCGATGGGAAGGTTGGCATACATGCAGGCGATAACAATGCATTTTTTAAACACTGCCTACAGTGGCTTCTGGAAAAACATCTTAATCGCATAGTTCATTATGAAGCATCAATACGTTGGTATGACAATCAAAACTCTTGCGTGGGTATAAACAATTCACCATCGGGGGTACAGCATTTTATTGAATCACTTATAACATTAATTCCATCATTACGGAATGATTCATCAATTAATATGATAGTCATACCAAAACCTGATACTGTCATTAATAAAAATAAGCGAAATATTATTTTTATTGAACCATATCAAAAACTCATGCCAGGGTCGGTGTGGGGCAAGCGTCTTATTTTGCTTGGTGCGGTTAATTCTAAGGTTTATTCGTTTTTGGGCGATAGTAACTGTGAAATACTTCCCTGCTTTATAACTGATGGCGATAATAATTTCTTTGATGTTGTGATTTCCTATAATAAGAAGAGATTTTATTTTCACAGGCTTGCAGGAGTAATAAAAAAAAGGAACGCTGGTGTCATTGCGCAGATACCATCATCGCTGTGGGGTGAGGTAAGTCATCCTGGTCTGGAGGTTATTAACGACGGCATTCCATTATATCAGCCAAACGATTATGACACAGCTGGCTTTATATATGCAGATAAAAATCTTTTAGTGGTTGGAGACGCTGACGCTATCGCCAATCAAAACCGCGATACAGATACGTTTAATGAGATTCTTACCACAGTTATGCACTGGATAAAAACGGGAAAAATTGAATAACGTTTCCTGCTTTTTATCTTGACTGTGAGGATGTTTTGTCTTAGTTGTTTTTTACTGTATACCATTATGCAAAAGGGAAAGATATGAAAACAATTAAAATTATGCCATGCCTTGACATGAAGGAAGGAAGAGTTGTCAAGGGCGTTAATTTTATTAATATTAAAGATGCGGGTGACCCTGTTGAAAATGCTGCGTTCTATCAAAAAGAAGGCGCTGATGAACTGGCAATGCTTGATATTGCTGCCACTGTTGAAAATCGCAAAACACGTCTGGAATGGGTTAAAAATGTTTCTAAAACTATCAGCATACCTTTGACGGTTGGTGGTGGAATTGGAAGTATAGAGGATATTGAACTGGTGCTTGAGGCTGGCGCTTCAAAGGTATCAATGAACAGTGCTGCAGTCAAAAATCCCAACCTGATTGATGAAGCTGTAAAACGGTTTGGCTCTGACACCATAACTATTGCCATTGACGGTAAAAGAAATGATAAGCTTTCATCTGGGTTTGAGGTGGTTGTTGCCGGAGGCACCAAATCCACGGGAAAAGATGCTGTTACGTGGGCAGTTGAATGTCAGAAACGCGGTGCTGGTGTGCTTCTCCCCACAAGCATGGATGGGGATGGTACATTAAAGGGATATGATATACCGTTTACAAGGGCAATTGCAGAAGTGGTTACTATTCCTGTAGTTGCATCAGGTGGTGCTGGTACACTGGAACATTTTTATGAAGCAGTGGTGGAAGGGAAAGCACAGGTTTTACTTGCTGCATCAGTGTTTCATTTCAGGACATTTACTGTACGACAGGTTAAGGAATATTTAAAGAATAGAGGTATTACCGTTAATCTATAAATTTTAATGAGCGGGTGATGGGAATCGAACCCACGCTATCAGCTTGGAAGGCTGAAGTTCTACCATTGAACTACACCCGCTGGTACTTGCGACAGGATTATGCTAAAGCTACTTTTTGTCAATAAATAAATGAACCTTTCAGGCAACAATACCAGTAACTATCGCAAAATAAAAATAAAAAAATACTTGTAAAACAATCTTTATAATTTTATAATACCATTATAGTAAAAAATCAAAAAAATATTTTATTTTTGATTATTTTATATATAGCTATTGCGTATTTATATTAAATTTTCAAAAAGAGGGAAATCCATGGAAACAACATTTTATTCATTAGCAACTAAAGCTAATTTTAACAAGGCATTAAATCACTTCTTTAGCGTCAATGATGTTGTTGAAGAGGTTGAGGGGGGGAGAAATTTTGCTGATGTGGTAAACATTATGCTTTCTGAAGGGGATTTAATGGTTGACCAGGTATTACCAATGGTTGGGGCTATTTTGCGTGATAAATATCAGTATACATATGATTCATATAATGTGCCTGTAACCATGAATGATTTCAGCAAAATGATTGAGGAAACATCTAAATGGACAGCTCTTGATATTGTTATTGTGTATTTCAACGTCAATGGTGAGCCAATCCTAATTAATCCCAAAAATGCAGCCCACTGGGAAAGGGTTCGTGAAATTGTCCGTGACCAGCTTATGGTCATTTATACAAAGAAGAAAAAAGAAGCAAACCCAAAGGTTGAAAATGAAGCCATAAATGCTATTGAAGAAATGATTGCCGGGAAGGATGTGTTTATCAATAAAGAATTTATTGATGAAACAGTTGCGGTGAAAGAAGTTAAAAAGCCAACTCCAGCTGCTGTTGAGGCTGCAGGCAAAAAGAACATGACGCCAAAATATGCAGTTACTGTGACCAATGAGCTATTTCACAATGGTAATGTTGAAGCCTGGAAACGCATCATTGAAAGCTTCAAAGTTTCCCATCCTGACCTGGATGTGTTAATCTTCCATGAGGGTGAAAAAATCAATGATATCAACTCACTATTTAAATGGGGGAAAGTAAAGCATGGTGACCCAATATTTTTCCAGGTTGTTGGGGAAAATATCAGGGATGTATCTAAATTGCAGAAGTACCTGTTTGAGGGTGCCTCACCACGGTTTGAACAGTTTTTGAAAATAGCTGTTGGGAAAGTATTGAATCTTTTCTAATACCATATGAAACAAATTAAAAAGAGAGGGTAGTATGGAAAATATAGTTTTTTTCAATAAAGATTTTACCGGTGTTGATAATAAGCAATATAAGAAGTTAGGTATCAGAGGCCGCAGGGCTGCTGATTTAGCAAAAATGGGGTTACCGATAGCTCCAGGATTTATCATAGATGCTGATTTAACCATGAAACTGCCAAAGGTTAATGTAAAGCAATTAATAAAGACCTTTGTTGATAAAATTGAAAAAGATATGAAAAAAGGATATGGCGATAGTGACAAGCCATTGCTTTTGAAGGTGGTGTTAAGCTCAGATTTAAATGTCCCATTCTTCCCGTCTATTCACAACGTTGGTTTAAATGATAAGGTTGTTACAGGTTTTGCCAAATTTACTGGTGAAGACTTTGCCTGGGGTGAATACAGGTTTTTGCTTAGAAGCATTGCTTCAAAAATTTACGGGATTGATGAAAAAGAACTTGATGAACTTGAAGGCAAGCTTCCCAAAAATGCTAAAGCAAAAGAATATAAAGAAGTGGTGGCAAAATATAAAAAATTCCTGGGCGACAAGTTCAGTGAAGATGTCTATGATCAGTTAGGACTTATTCTGAAAGGTGCTGCAGCAAAATACTGTGATTCAGATATTGATGTTGACAATTCATTGTCAATCATGATTCAGGCAATGGTGTATGGTAACTTTGGTCAGAATTCCTTTGCAGGAAATTATTTTACTCGCAATATCATTACCGGTGATGCGCTCATTCAGGGCGAATTTTTGCAGAATGAATTTGATGTGGACCGTGGTACCCCAAAGGACATAGCAAAGATTGATAAAAAATATTATGACAAATTAGTTGAGATAGCAAAGAAAGTGGAAGATAACTTTAAAGAAATACGTAATATAAAATTTACCATTGAAGAGGGAAATTTTTGGCTCATTGAACAGCGCGAAGTTGATGAAAAGTCAACACAGGCACATATCAAGACATTACTTGACCTGCATACACGAAAAGTTGTAACACCTGAATTTTTAATTGAATCCATAAAGCCAAGCCAGCTTAACGAACTGCTGCACCCGGTTATAGACCCCCGGACAACGAAAAATGTAAAATCAATTAAAGGTGGTATAGCTGGTTCAACAGGTGCAGCTATTGGTAGAGTATTCTTTTCAACCGATAAGCTGCTTGAAGAATATAAACGAGCAGTAATGCATGGTGGCGATACAAACCTTATATTGGTTATGCCAGCAACCTATGCAGAGGATGTTAAGGCAATTGAGGTTGCACGTGGTGTTATCACTTCTGAGGGTGGATTCTCGTCACATGCTCCTGTTGTTGCACGAAGTTTGGGTAAAGTTGCTATGGTCCAGCCTGAGATGAAGATCAGGGGTAATTCATTTACACTGGCAGGTAAAACTATAAAAGAAGGTGATTATGTTTCCATAAATGTGCCGTATTATGAACCCCCTACAATTTATTTGGATAAAGTGGGCTTGATAGAACCAGATTTTGAAAAGAATGGATTAACTGATTTCTTAAAGATAGTACAGAACTTCATTAAAGATTTTGATGTGCGCGCTAATGCTGACCAACCACGTGATGCCAAAGTGGCTAAGATGTTCTTTGCTGATGGTATAGGCTTGTGTCGTACTGAACATATGTTCTTTAATGAAAAGCGCATCATGAAGTTCCGTGAGATGATATTGTCAGAAACTGAAGCTGAACGGCGAAAAGCGCTGGATGACCTCAAACCCATGCAGAGGGGTGACTTCTATGAATTATTCAAGATTATGCAGGGTCATCCGGTTACCATACGTTTGCTTGATGCTCCATTGCATGAATTCCTGCCCCGAACTGAAGACAGCATGAAAGAGTTTATACAATACATGAAATCGCGTAAAAAAGGAATGTCTGATGCTGAAATACGTGCGCGATGTGAAGAACTTTCTGAAATGAACCCAATGCTTGGGCACAGAGGTTGCCGCGTTGCTATCACATATCCTGAAATTTATGAGATGCAGTGTAGGGCAATTTTTGAAGCTGCTTGTATGCTGAAAAAAGAAGGCATCAATGTTGTTCCTGAAATCATGATTCCTATCGTTATGACGGAAACAGAAATCAAATTCATAAAGAATGGCAAGAAGATTGAAGGGAAAACGGTAAAAGGTATTCGCGATATCAAGGATGAGGTTGTTGAAGAATATGGTATTGACGATTTAGAGTATGAGGTTGGTACAATGATTGAATTGCCCGCTGCTGCAGTTGGTGCTGGCAGAATTGCCCAGTATGCTGAGTTTTTTAGCTTTGGTACCAATGACCTCACGCAGACGACGTATGGATTGTCGCGAGATGACATTAATTCATTCTTCCCAAGTTATTCACTGTATGACCTTATTCCCAATAACCCCTTTAAGGTTCTGGGAAGAGAAGTTAAAGAACTTATAGAGATAGCTGCAACACGCGGCAAGCTCACTCGTCCTGATATAACCATGGGACTTTGTGGAGAACATGGTGCTGATCCTGATAACATTGAGTTCTGTATGAATGTGGGATTGAATTATGTATCGTGCTCGCCATATGCTATTCCACTATCTAAATTAGCGATAGCTCAGTTGAACATAAAACAGGCAAAGAGTAAATAGGTGGTGGTGATTGATTTTCAGTAACTATCGCCCAAATTAATATAAAACAATTAAGGCTGCGTGTGAGAGCGCAGCCTTTTGTTTAATTTTTGCAGACTTTACATGCAGGATTTTGTTCAAGTGTGATAGATGAAAACCGCATGGCAAGGCCATCAAAAAGAAGAAGTTTACCTGCAGTCACTGTGCCAAGACCTGTAATTAACTTTATTGCTTCCATTGCCTGCAGGGTGCCCATAACACCGGGGGTAACGCCAGCAACAGGGATGGGCTTTTTAATGCTTTTTTTGGGAAGAAAACATGACAGGCAGGGCGTTTGATGGGGTAATACTACGGTAAGCTGGCCACTGAAACCTTCGACACCTGCGTGGATAAGTGGTTTTTGCAACTGGATGCATGCTTTGTTAAGTATATGTCGAGTTTCAAAATTATCAAGGCAATCAAGAACGATATGTGAGTTTTCAAGTAATGTGTGAATATTTTTTGTTGTAATTTTTGTATTTTTAATTTCAACCTGAATATAAGGATTTGTCTGGGTTAATGTTGCATAGGCCGAGTCAGCTTTGTGCATGCCCATTCGTGTATGGTTGTGGAGTATCTGCCGGTTAAGATTTGAAAGTGAAATGGTATCAAAATCGCAAATTGTGATTTTGCCAAAGCCGGCAACAGCACAGTATAGAGCAGCAGGGCTGGCCAGACCGCCGGCGCCAGCTATAAAAAGGTGAGTATTTTTGATTTTTTCCTGTGCTTCTTTCCCCCACCCTTTGATGATAAGCTGTCGTTGATAAAGTTCAAGTTCTTCTTTGGTTATCATGGTTGTACCTGTGCTTTTTTTGAAATAAATATTGCTTATATTTTCGACACAATTTTAAAAGAATAAATAATAACTAAAAATATTTTTTAGTAATACAATTTAAAGCTCATAAGAAAATTATTTATAATAAGTCAATGCAATTTTTGTAAATATTTGTATTTGATGTATAATATGAGGATGTGAATCTCCTACAGATATCATTTGAAACTATTTTATCATACATGGAGCATACTCCCATCGATTTTGGTGGAAAAATTATGAAACCATGTTATGATAGTAAAAATACTTGACTTTAATTATAACTATAATGTAACGAGAAAACACATTGTTTTATTGCAAAATATATTTTCATAATATTTTTTTGATCATATTAATAGAAAGGAGCTTCTCGTTAATGCCTGTAAAAGCAAAATACGATTTTAATGACCTTACCCAAAAACTTGGTGGAAAAAAGATGCCGCTGTGCAATTTTTGTGGAACATGTATTGGGATATGTCCATCAGGAGCTTTAACCAGCGATTATGAGGCAGGGAAGCCTGTATTTGATGAATCCAGGTGTACTCAATGTAGTCTTTGTTATCTTCATTGTCAGGGTATAAAGGTAAATTTTTCAGAACTGGATGCATCATTCAAAGGTGGTGATAAATTTGATACCTATCTTAAAAGTTATCAAAAATGTTTTCTGGGACATTCAGAAGATGATCAGGTAAGAAAAAAAGGGGCTTCTGGTGGAAGCGTAACTAGATTACTGGTATATATGCTGGAAAAAAAACTTGTTGATGGTGTAATACTTCCAAGGAATAAGCCTGACCAGAAATGGTTATTCAGGCCGGAGATAGTAACTGATATTAAAACTGTTAAAGCCTCTTCGCAGTCAAAATATTGCCTTATTCCAACAAATGAAATTTTAAAAACCCTCAAGGACAAAAAAGGGAAATATGCAATAGTGGCTCTCCCATGCCAGATACATAGTTTGAGGAAACTTCAGAATGAAGGCAATAAACATGCAAGGAAAATTGAATATATACTGGCATTGATCTGTGGGCATAATATGGAATATGGGGCAACAACGTTTGGAATGAAGAAGCTGAAAATAAATAAAGAGAATGTTATTGATGTTAAATACAGGGAGCATGGTGACTGGCCTGGTGGTTTATCATTCCATTTAAAAAATGGTGAAAGGAAAGGCATTAATTTTTTTAATTATCACTATCTTAATGCTGTTTATTTGCCAAACAGATGCAGATTGTGCCCTGATTATTATGGCAACTATTCAGATATTAGCTTTGGCGATTCATGGCTGATACGTTTACTTGGACGAGGAATGAATGAGAGAGGCTTGCCAAAAGGTTGGTCAAGTATTATTGTAAGAACAAAAAAAGGCTTATCTTTGATTGAATCAGCTCAGAAGGATGGAGCAATGCATCTTGAGGAAATTGAGCCAGCAGAAATCCATGAATCCTTTCCCTTTAATATATCCTATAAGCTGAACGGGATATTCATACGTCTGAAATTAGCAAGGAAGAAGCCAGAGTTTATTGGATTACAAAAACCTGATAAACTTGATCGCTATTTGTATCACTATATTTATAACTTTGTTCTTATTTTTGGTGCATCACGTGCATTCAGATTTTTCCTCAGTATTATGCCTTTGAATTTTAATCTTTTCCTTATTAAAAATTTTAAAAAGCTTATGGGGTATAAACCCAACGCGCGTGATATGGTCTTGAAATATAATGAGAAAGCAAATGTTGAGTAAGACGATGTACATTTGAAAGATTAAATTTAGGATAAAATTTATGTCCAAGCAATATTATTTCACCCTGAAAGGTTTCTGGAAAAGAGCTAAACAGGAATATGACTACTATACAAAAAGACCATGGACACTGCAACAGGTTGGGGAATTTTGGGATACAGTTGAAGATTATGATGCAGTCAACGAGGAATTGTATACTTATTTCAGGCGATTTACCAATTCTTATGACCTGGCAATAAAGCATCTGAAAAAAGAAAAATATACCATGATTGATATACAGGCTCGCAGTGGTAAGGGAAGCCTGTTCTGGTATCAAAAAGGCAAAATTAAAAGTTCTACCTGTGTGGATTTTTCAGATTTTTTGATTTCCTTAGCAGATAGAAGATTAAAAGGGAGTGGATTGAAATATAAAATAGTAAAAGTACTGGATTTTCCGTTGCCTTTCAAAGATGGCCAGTTTGACTTTGTTTGCTCATATGAAACTATTGAGCATATTTATGATTACAATACCTTTTTTGATGAACTGGTGCGTATACTAAGCAAAGATGGTATAATGATTCTGACATGCCCTAACAGGTTATGGGAATGGGTACACTGGTTATCTGCTGCAATCAATATCAATCACAGCGAGGGTCCACATAGATTTTTAAAGAGAAAAGAATTGCTTGCATGTATAAAAAGAAATAAAATGAAAATTTTGGAAGAAAACAGCACTATTATTCTTCCATTTAACAATAAAGTATCAATAGTAATGGACACATTTCTTGAAAAATATCTTCCAGAGTATATAAAAAGAATTTTAGCTTTAAGAAGGACCTTTATACTGTGTAAATGAGACGCTATATATTGTAATGCAGCTAACAAAGTTTTTAAAATAATAATATATTATTTAATGAATAATTATTTACTACGTCATTTGGATGTGTAATTTTTGCATTAATATTAGAAATAACTGTTTTGTGCTGTCCTTTCGGTAAGCTGTTATCGTGTTGTCGTTCTGATAAGCGTTTTATATTGTCATTTCGAAGAGCGATGCGAGGAGAAATCTTATTTTATATAGAATGGGGAGAAAAGATTTCACATGTATTCAAAATCGGAAATGGCAATTGTTGTTATCCTTTATTTTTAAAGGAGTATAATAACACGACTTGAAAAAAATAAGTATAATTACATTGATACTAATTATTTTATACTGTATTAGTTTTTTATTTGTAGAGCGGTACCTTACTATACAGTATTCAATTACAAACATTCCATTACATGCAAAATTTGATGCAGCTGTCATCTTTTATGGTAGTTTTGATACTACAGGAAATCCTGATAAAGAATCAAAACGAAGGCTTTCACTTGCAGTAGATTTATACCATAAGGGTATAATCCAAAGTTTAATTTTTGTAGGGGGATGGAGACCTTCAAAAAAATTAGCAGGTTCTCAATTATTGGCTCAAGAAGCAATTACTTTGGGTGTAAAACCTGCACGTATATTTATTGATACCCATTCACGAGATACTTTCCATAATTGGAATGAAGCAAAGAAGATTATAACTGAAAATAAGTTTAAAAAAATACTGTTAATTTCATCCCCTTTCCACCTTTTCAGACTAAAACATTTGATTGATAATGACAATGATGTGAAAATATTTTATGGTACATATCATAAAACAAATACTTTCCCCCATAAATCTTTTTGGGAGAATGTTATTGACTATAATTATCACATGATTTCATTTGTCACATATTCATTATTGCCTTCAGAATTGTATCAGTTTTTGATAGAGAAAATAAGGAAGTAATCAAAGCAAAGCTTTACGATATACTGTACTTTTGACAGGTGATCCCATTGAAAGATAAGATTAAATATTTAAATTTTATTGGCATTATCCTATTTGTAGTTATTCTATGGAAAATTGATTTAAAACAACTATTCCATTATTTGAAGACTGCAAACTACTGGTATTTAATATTGGCTTATCCCTTTTTACTGCTACTGATTTTTTTCAAAGCAATACGATGGAATCTTTTAATGAGAAGCCAGAATGTCAAAACACCAATATTTGAAACATTTTATGTTTATCTATGGGCTTTTTATTTTGGTGCGGTTACTCCCGGTAGAATTGGTGAGATTTCAAAAGCAATATATTTTCAGGATAAATTTGACAACATTGGTAGGGCATTTGTTTCTGTGGTTATTGACAGGCTCTATGATGTTGGAATACGTGTTGCTGCACTTTTTTTGCTTTACCCTTTTTTCAGCCATCTTTTTGCTTTTAATTATATTGGGTTTATAATTATTATTTTATCAATAGTTTCAGGTATAGTTGCTCTTATAAAGTTTAAGTCAATTCATAATATAATTGCCAGGTTCAGTAAATTTATCTTACCCAAGAAATATTATCCAGTAATTCAGCAAAATATATCAGGGTTTATTAATGATACTGTAATGATGTTAACCAGTATACGATATGTAACACTATCTACGTTTTTAACTATTCCTAGTTTTATCAGTTATTGTCTGGTTGCATACTTAATCCAAAAAAGTTTTTCCATAGAAATGCCGTTTAGCTATACAGTATTTTGCCTGGTTTTATCAAGTTTTTCTGTGGTAGTTCCTATTTCGGTTTCTGGTTTAGGGGTCAGGGAAGCTATTATGATTTTTCTATTTAAGAGCATAGGATTGGGAAGCGAAGCAGCAGTATTATTCTCATTATCAATTTTTGCATTAAGCCCTGTACTGGGATTTCACGGGTGGTTAGTAAATATTTTAATGATCATATATGGTTATTTTAAAAAAAAGAAAATGGATAAAAACCTTCCTGAAAACGTTTCGGATTAAACACCGTAAACAGAATAAATATCTTGACATGAATACATTCAATTATTCATTTATATAAACCATAAAATTGTTAAAATATAAAAGGTGAAATCATGAAACAGGGTTTAACGCTTATTGTACCGGTTTATAATGAAATTAGTGCCATACAAAATAGTATTATCCATCTGAAGACTATTAAAAAAAATTGTAAGGACTTTAATCTTGAAATCATATTGGTCAATGATGGCTCAACTGATGGGACGGAAAAGATATTGCAGGGTGTTGCAAACGACAAAGATTTAAAAATAATCCACCATTCTAAAAATCGTGGTTATGGTGCAGCACTCAAGACCGGTGTCAAATCTGCAAAATATAACTATATTGCAATTACTGATGCTGATGCAACGTATCCTGATGAACGTATCCCTGAATTTTTTAAGGATGTTATAGCAAATGACATTGATATGCTTGTTGGCGCAAGAATAGGCGAATCTGTTAATATACCTTTAATACGGAAATTCCCCAAATGGGTCATCAATCAGCTGGCAAATTATATGGTAGGGACAAAGATTCCTGACCTTAATTCAGGTATGCGGATTATGAAAAAATCAGTAATTGAAAAGTTTATGAAAATTCTTCCTGAGGGTTTTTCTTTTACGTCTACCATCACCATAGCTATGCTTGCCAATGATTATCAGGTAAAATATGTGCCTATCGATTATCATCAGCGTAAAGGTAAATCAAAAATAAGGCCTTTTTATGATACATTGAATTTTGTAAGGCTAATTGTACGTACTGTTATGTTCTTTGATCCCTTGAAAGTTTTTCTGCCTTTAAGCCTTCCATTGCTTTTGTGTGGAGTTGTACTGGTTCTGGTAGAAGGTATACTGTATAGAAATATTAATACAGTATCAGTGCTTATCACGCTATCAGGTTTAAATATTCTGACTGTTGGTATGCTTGCGGAAATGATTGCGCATAAAGAATAATTTTGATTCATTTCCCAAAAACAATATATTTGGAACCCAGGAAATTAATCAGTAATCCCCCCATAATTCCTATAAACACAGCCAGAAGATAAAATTCCTTAAAATATGGGTATGTGGAATATAGGTAAACGGAAATAAACCAGTTAAAAAGTCCACCAATGCTACAAACAATGAAAAAATTTCTGTATTGAATAAAAAGATTTTTTTGCGGCGAGTCAGGAAATGTCAGCTTCCTGTTGAGGAAAAAGTTCCATGTTAATGCCACAATAAATCCAATAGCCCGTGCAATCTTGAAATTAATATGCAACAATCCGTATGTAACAAATACGGTGGTCATATCAACAACCATGCCCGTTGACCCAATAAGGGAAAAGAACAAAAACTGATATAGCGAGGGATATTTATAGTGAAACAAACGTTTTAAATGCAATATATACAGTATCTGTTCACGTAACGACAGCTTGCTTTGGCCAAAAAGCCGTTCTCTGAATGATATGGGAATTTCTGTTATTGTTTTGGGGTTACACTTCACAATAATTTCAAGGCCAATTTTAAAACCAAGTGGGTTCAACACATTAAGGATTTGAGGGGTGAGTATTTTAGCATCAAAAGCAAAAAATCCTGCCATGGGATCTTTTACCTTTGTAAACGGCCTGGCTAACATCTTGGATACCCATGCATTGAGCTTTCGGTACCAATTAAAATGCTCTGCTGAACCACCCTTAACAAATCTACTACCAACAACAAATTCAGCTTTACCATTGATGATTTGTTCAACAAGCTCAGGTATTTTTTCAGGTGGATGGCTCAAATCAGCATCCATGACACAATAGATGGTGCCTTTAGCCTGTCTGAATCCTTCAATGACAGCTGAGGAAAGTCCACGTTCGTTTACGCGTACTTTTATAGAAACAGGGTAACCTTTTTTCTTAAGCGCTTTAACGTTATCTTCAATTCCATCTTTAGAATTATCGTCCACAATAATAACTTCGTAATCAAGCTTACTATGCTTCATGGCTTTATCAATTGATTCAATAAGAACAGGGATATTTTCTGCTTCTTTGTACGTTGGGACAATAATGGAAATGAGATGTTTCATAGAGTATTCCTTTTAGGGTTTAATAAAAAACTTATTGACGACAGCATATGCATTTACACATTATTTTCCTATTCAAAATAGTCAATTGATTTATGGAGAAAATACTTGTCACGCACTGATCCTGTCAAATATTTTTATAATATCTTCCAGCTCCCTACCGTTTTCACTTTTTTTTTCATAGCGATAGTTACTGTAATACTACGACTGCCATCAGTGGTTATAGATTTTATCCATGTTGATGTGCTCACCTCATATTTACTGGCTAAAAGGGAATTGTTGGGCCTGTCGTTTGGTATGAACAAGGGATGGCTGTATCACTGGCTCATGAAATTTTCCATTACATATATAGCCGACACTCCTTCATCATTTCACTTTATCGGGCTTTTATTTGTTCTTGGGACCATGTATGGTATTTTTCTTCTGGCAAAAAAAATATATGATGAACGGATAGGGTTGTTTGCTGCTTTCTTGTATGGAGTTGTCATTTCATGCTATCATACTGAATATTTAGCTGCAAATGGTGAGATATTTTATAATTTATTCAATATCTATGCATTGTATTTTTATTACCGTACACTCTATGAAAAAAAGAAATGGTATGGAGTATTGGTGCTTGTAAATATTATTGGTTCATATCTCATAAAATTTCAGGGCATTTTTATACTTCCTATTATTCTTGTGCATTTTATAGTTGTGTACCCACTGAGCTTTGAAAAACAAAAATATTTACAATTTTATAAATACCTTATAGGCATAATTATAAGTGCGATAGTTATCGGCATAGGACTTGCTGCTTCCCTGAAAGTATATTATGCAATCGATGTATTTGAAAAAATCCATACATCATTGTCAGGTATGTATTCATATGTTGCAAACAGAGGTTTCAATCCATTATTAATCCTTATGAAACTTTTGTGGCGGGTTTATCAGTTCTCACTATTTCATGCATTTTTCTGGTATTCTGGTGTTATACTGATTATCAGTTTTTTCAAAAATCTTCGTGCTAAAACGTTTGATAGTGGAGCGGCTTTTCTTGTATATGTTGCACTGTGCTTTTTTATCCTTATTTTTGCGGCTGGCTCACGAGTGTCGGTTCATTACTTCATTCCTATTATGCCTGTTCTCGCAGCGCTATCGGCAAAACAAATTCTTGATGTGTGTACTGAAAAAGGGAAGAAACTGGTATATATACAGCTTATGATTACACTGATGTTTTTCTTAGTATGGAATTACAAAGATTTATATATTTACAAATGTAACCATAATTTGAAACATAATGAAAGTAAGCTTACGGAAATATTCAGAATAGCTGTTATTGGTTCGTATGGTGAATATCTTTTGCCTCATAAAAGTTTACTTCCTGTTATAGATTATATTAATAACAACTATCCTGACAGGACCATGCTGGTATGGCCCATGGGAACAGAGATAGATTATTTTACAAAAGGGCATTCAGTGGTGCCTTCATACTGGTTTAATGAAAAGGCATTATTTGCGATAGTTCAAAGGGAAAAGGGCAATGATGCATTTATACATGAACATGAAGATAATATTATCAACATCATTCGTGAATATAAACCTGAACTGTTTGTTGATGTTGGCTCTACAGATATGATTAAGAAAGTAATGGTTTATAGAAAAAAAGGTGAGCCAGCATTTTATTTCAATATTCATGAAACACCAATATTGCGATTAGGAAGGTTTGCAAGTCTTGATGATTTTCCAAAAATTTTAAAATACCTTAATGAAAAGTATGAGTTTAAAGGATATTTTGGGAAGGTGCGATTATGGGTAAGAAAATAATGAAAAATAAATATTATTTTTTTGTATTGATGTTTTTTATAATACTTATTCTTCGCATTCCTGCTTTATATCATACAATAATTGATATTGATGAAGCTGCTTTTGCCGAATTTGCAAACAAGTGGTTAGGTGGAGCTATACCCTATGTTGGGGTTTATGATAACAAGCCAATTGTAACGTATTTATTTTATTACATCATCTTTTATTTGTTTGGAATCAATAACCTCTTTGCAGTTCACGTAGCAACACTATTTCTGGTTTTCATATCTACTATTGTTGTCTACTGGTTTATTGAAAAGATTGCAGGAATACATGAAGCTAAAGCTTCAAGTTTGTTCTTTATATTTTTAATGCACACGTATGAGCCAAAATACATTGCAACCAATACCGAGACACTCTATACGCTTCCTGTGTTACTGGCATTTATATGGTATTATATTGTTGTATGGGAAAAGAAGAATATTCTGTATGCCGTACTATCGGGTATGTGTGCGGGCATAGCTTTTTTGATAAATTATAAGGCAGGTGTTATAGTAGCCGCCTTTGGTATATTTGGCATCTATGTGCTATTTAAAGCCAGTGATAAAAAGAGTGAATTGCTCAGCCAGATAAAAATTTTGGTATCTCTTGGTATTGGATTTATTATCCCTCTATATATTGCAATAGCATATTTTTATCATATGGGAGCTTTGCAAGAATTTATTAGCTTAGGCTTTTTGTATAATTTCAAATATATTCAAAGTGGTATGGTTACTGTCCCATATCTAAAAGCTATTGCAAGGTTTTTACTGTTTGGGATATGCAGTTTGCCACTTTGGTTCATTATTGCAAAACATCTATTTGGCAGGTATGATAAAAGCAAAGCCACTAGCAATCTTATAATGTTCATGCTGATATGGCTGTTTGGTAGCGTTTTTGCTGTTATGTTAGGTTGGCGTGCCTATGGTCATTATTTTATACAATTGGCATTGCCTCTTTCGCTACTTGCTGGATTAAGTATACATTCTGTGTCAGCACTGTTTCTTAAACGGTCGTATGTATATCTAACAGCACTGGCTGTACTATTGACAGTGTCTCGCTTTAATATTCCACTAACATATCATTATTTAGGCGATAGTAATGCATTAGCAGACTTTGCCTATAAGAAAGTTGCAGTAAAAGTACAGTCTATAACCAAACCACAAGATACTATGTTTGTATGGGGTTCAGGAGCTGTTGCATATATTTATGCAAACAGGCGGTGTTCGTCAAAAATTATTATAACAGATTATGTTTCTGGGCGGCAGTTTGGGGTATCTAATGACGCAATGGGCAAAAATGAAAATCACTATATTAACTATTTACGAGAAGAATTTATTATAGAATTTGAAAAACATCTACCCATTGTATTTATTGATACATCGCCTTCAGGATATTATGGTTATGATAAATTCCCCTTGAAAAATTTTCCACAACTTGCTATCTTAATAAAAGAACGATATACGCTTGTTGATAGTATTGATAGCATGTACATATATTTGCTGAAAGGGCATAAGAAATTACAGTGAATATATCCATTATTTTCTAAAAAATTATTGACACATATGCTATATTTAATATCAAGGTTTTCATGTTTTGCTGGCGTAGCTCAATCGGTAGAGCAGCTGATTTGTAATCAGCGGGTTGGGGGTTCGATTCCTCTCGCCAGCTTTAAAGGGTGAGGTTCCCGAGCGGCCAAAGGGGGCAGACTGTAAATCTGTTGGCGAAGCCTTCGGTGGTTCGAATCCACCCCTCACCAATGAAAAGAGCTATCGTTCAAAATTGTTCGATAGCTCTTTTTATTTGGGCTTTTTATCCAGAACTGTCGGTATAATTGTTTAAAAGTAAGTTGTGCGTTAAACAGCCTGATTTAATTTTTCTAACATTTCTTTTATCTGTGTATCGGTAAGTCCATGAGCTTTGCTGCCCTGTTCAATAGTTTCATATATGCCTATATGGCAACCAATACAATGGAGTCCGTAAGAAGCTAATACTTGTGCTGCTGTGGGATATTTTTGCACCAGTTCACCAAACGTCATATCTTTTGTTATTGTGTTTTTCATTGTAATAACCTCATATGTAAAGAATTTTACTCAGGTGAATATAGTATAGCATTGGATTTATTTATTTTCAGAATTATTATTTGGCCTGATAATTTTAAATATTTATTTCATCAGGAACTATCGAAAAACAAATAAAGATTACAATGGTATTTGTTTAATATACTTTTTTTAATTGAATATAATTACATCATTATGTAGGATGGTAGAAAGTAGTATATAATTGAATGTATTAAACATCCTTAAAAAAGATTAATGATTTCATTTGCAAGGATATGGATTTATATATGAAATGGATGATATTTCTAAGGCCTTACGTATTATTATTTCTCATTGTTATAGTTATCCTGAGTGTTGGGTATTATGACAAATTATATGCAGATAATTTTACAAATGCAAATTTAACAGATTGTTTGCAGATAGCTCTGCAAAATAATATTAATATAAAAATGGCCATGGAAGATGTCAACGCTGCATCCCTTAATCTGAAAATAACGAAAGGTAGTAATAGTATTCAGGTAAATGGCACAGTCCAAACTGTTGAGATATTGAAATCCGAAGCTGTGAATAGTTCATTTAATGTACCCGGCAAAGATACTCTTATAGGATTATTTGTTGGAGCTTCTGCAAGTTACAAGCTTTATGATGCCAATAAAGATAATTATGAACGGTTGCGGATTCTGGAATATAATAATGTAGCATTAACCGCTATGAAGGTAAAAAATACTGTTGTTCGTGATGTAAAAATTGCGTTTTATCAATTAGCATTTGCCAAAAAGAAAAGTGAATTGTTGGAAAAATTAATTAAAAGTTTTGAAATCAAATTTGCCAACGTTGAGCAGTTATTTAAAAATGGACAACGAACCATGCTGGATATTTCCCGGGCACAGGTGGACCTAACTAATGCTCGATTGAATTATCAAAGAGCTCAAAATGAGGTTGCAGTTGCAAAAAGCAAATTACTATCACTGATGGGTATTCAAATTGATAATTTTGACATAAACGTTACAGATTTTGATGTTGATAGCACTATAAAAGAAATACCATATAATTTAGAGGAATTGCTTGAAATAGCCTTGCAATATTCGTTCGATATTAAGTCTGCGGAAATCAATCAGGAAATTGCCAAAACACAGATTGATATTGAAAAGGATAGGCGCTTCCCGATTATAAATATTATAGCATCCCTGGGCTATGAAAACAGGGCTATTCAGAATGGTGCTTTTACTGAATCATTGTCGGATAGGGATAACTGGAAGCCAACCATGCATGCTGGAATCAGTGCAAGTTTCCCTATTTTTACCAGTGGTGTTCTTTCTTCAAGTATTGACCGTGCTGCTGTTTCATTTAATAAGGCCTTATATAACAGCAAAACTGCTGGGGATACCTTATCGGGAAATATAAAAAGTTATTATACTACATTGAAAGATATAAAAGTGCAACTGGATATATCTCGGCAACTGATTGAAAATGCAAGAAAATATCTGGAGCTGGTGCAAAAGAATTATGACAGGGGAATAATAACACAGAATGAATTGCAGGATGCAGAGTTGAATTACATTAATGTTACTATCGATTATATCAAGATTCTTACTGATTATTATATTAATTATAATCAATTGATAAGTTTATTATGTGTTGATGAAACAATTCTGTTTTCAAAAGGGGTTGATGCCAAATGATAAAAGAAATAGTATTAAATAATAAGAAAAAAGTCATCATTACTGGTGTTGTCATAATCATCCTTATACTAATATATTTTTTGCGTTCTGGCGTTGATAATTCAGAATATATATATGATTATGAGAAAGTAAGTGTTGGTGAAATATCTAAAACAATATCAACAACCGGGACAATTGATCTGTTAGATCCTGTTTCTATATTATGCCAGGTTAATGGGGTTGTTCAGAAAGTATATGTTGATTTTAATCAGCATGTCAAGCAATATCAATTGTTAGCGTTAATAGATGCCGGTGATTTGCAAAATGATATTACAAAAATGCAGAAGAGACTTGAACAGTTAAATATAGACATGAAAAACATGGAAAATGACCTGAAGGTCAAAAAAAGCATGTATAATGAACATATGATATCAGCCAGCGCTCTTGAGATGGCTGAAAATGAATATAAGAAGATGCAGTTATCATATAGCCAGGTACTGGTTGATTATAAAAATTTACTCCAGATGCAAAAAAACACACGAATTTATGCACCCATTAGTGGTATTATAGTATCTCGTGATATTAATGAATCAGACCCGGTAGTAAGGAACAAGCGCTTATTCTTAATGGTAAGGGATTTAAAAACCATGCAGCTAATGGTAGTCATAGATGAAACTGATATCGGCAAGGTTAGAAATGATCAGAAAATTAAATTTACTGTTAATGCATATCCGGATCAAACATTTACCGGAGCTATCAGACAAATACGCTTTAATCCGGTGAACAGGGGAGGTGTTATTACCTATGATGCTGTTGCAATATGTGATAATTCTCAGTATTTGTTAAAACCGGGTATGACAGCAATAGTAACTATTGAGGTTGATAAAAAACAAAATGCTATGAGAATACCCAATGATGCTTTTACTGTTATTCCACCTTTTATTGATAAATATAAGCTTGATAAGGATAAAAAATATATATGGAAAAAGAAAAGAGGTTCTATAGTGCCTGTTGAAGTGCAAACTGGATTATATGGAGATGAATATACTGAAATAAAAAAAGGTGATGTAAAAGCTGGTGATACTATTCTTATCCGTGTAAGAAAACAAATTTCAATTAAAAAGTAGTAATTTCAGTATGAATATTCCAATTATTAATATTGAGAATTTGCAAAAAATTTATAAAATAAGCGAAGAAGTTTCAGTTCATGCTTTGAAAGGCGTTAGCCTTAAAGTTAAAAGAGGTGAATTTGTTGCGATAATGGGAGCCTCAGGTTCCGGGAAATCCACTTTTATGAATATTTTAGGATTTCTGGATACCCCCACTTCCGGCAAATACATTTTAGATGGTATTGATGGCACATCTTTAAACGATAATCAGAAAGCTGAAATCAGAAACAGGAAGATTGGATTTGTATTTCAGGGATTCAATTTGCTATCAAGAACCCCGGCTATAGAGAATGTTGAAATGCCATTGTTCTACAGAGGTGGTTTTACTCATGAGGAGATGAAAAATAGGGCAAGAAAACTATTGTCAATGGTTGGCTTATCTGGAAGGGAGATGCACCATCCTAATGAGCTATCAGGTGGCGAGCAACAACGTGTTGCTATTGCTCGAGCGCTAATCAATGACCCTGCAATCTTGCTTGCAGACGAACCTACAGGCAACCTGGATACAAAAAACACGAATGAGATAATGAATGTATTTACTACATTAAACAAAGAGTATAATATTACTATTATAATGGTAACTCATGAACCTGATGTTGCTGAATATGCAGATAGAAAAGTTGTATTTAAAGATGGTTTGATAATAGATGATAGCCCAATTAAAAAGTTAAAGAAAAGTAGAAAATAATATGGATTTCTCAAATCTTTTAATAACTGCATTGCGGTCGCTTTCTAAAAATAAAGTTCGTTCTATACTTACCAGCATTGGTATAATAATAGGCGTTTCCTCGGTTATTGTAATGATTGGAATTGGAAGGAGCGCTCAAATTACTGTCGAAGAAAGGGTTGGTACCTATGGTAAAAATGCCATGGAGATTGCCTCTTTTCATACATTGCTTACGGAAGCTGATGCTGAAAATATCAAAAAAAAATTTCCTCAGGTTAAATATGCTTCAATTATTATTACCAAGTCAAATGTACAGGTGAATTATAAAGACCGATCAACCATAAGCGGTATGTATGGTGTAGAAAATGATTATTTTAAAATGAAATTATGGCCTTTGACCTCAGGAAGATATTTTACTGATGTAGAGATGTCAACACATGAAAAAGTTGTCATAATTGGTGCCACAGTCATGCGCGATGTTTTTATTTATGAAGAACCCGTTGGCAATATTGTAATTATTAATAATGTGCCTTTTAAAGTAATTGGAGTACTTTCTGAACTGGGCGAATCATTTGGCGGTAAGGATTTTGATAATGTTGTAGTAATGCCTTATGGTGCAGCACAGAGAAAAATTATTGGGAACAATAAGATTGACCGCATATATGTGTCTGTGTATTCAGACAAACAGATGGACGAAGCAGTTGAGCAAATTAAAGAATATCTACATAGAGCTCATATGATTACACCTGATTCAAATGAATTCCGAATTACAACCAGTAAGCAAAAGCTTGAGATGGCGGAATATATATCAAAAACACTATCAATGTTACTGGCAGGAATAGCTTCTATTTCCCTTTTTGTTGGGGGTGTTGGCATAATGAATATTATGCTTGTTTCTGTAAGTGAGCGTACACGTGAGATAGGTATACGCATGGCAATAGGAGCTAAAAGACGTGATATATTAAGCCAATTTCTGATAGAATCAGTAACATTAAGTGGATTAGGTGGAATTGTTGGTATTATTCTGGGGTTATTTATTTATTATCTCATAACCTATATTGTGGATTGGCCATATATATTTTCAATTACTTCAATACTTGTGTCATTTCTTTTTGCCTGTGCAGTTGGTATATTTTTTGGTTATTACCCTGCCAAAAAGGCTGCAGATTTAAAACCTATTGAAGCCTTACGGTATGAATAAAATAAATATTTAAATTTTTTCATTAAATCTCTTCAAGACATAATCCATAATTTTCCGATATTATATCAGAAATAAAAAATATGATAATTTGTTATATTTATCCCGGTAGGATTATTGCGAATCAAGGAGGAGTATTATGAAGAGGTGATATACTTTGAAAGATATTATAGCTATTAAACGATTCAAGCGGTTTTTGCAGATTGAAAAGGGGCTTTCTCCTAATTCTATTTATTCATACACATATGATTTAAAAAAATTTTCTGATTTTTTAGCGCGTAAAAATAAAACAATACTCAATGCATCACAGGACGATGTGGAGCAGTTTTTATTTTTTGAGAAAAATAAAAAAAGAAATTCTGCAAGGACATTAGCACGATCCCTGGCTGCAATACGCCAGTTTTATAATTATATGGCAAGCATTGAGAATATTAGCAACCCAACTGTAAAAATAGAAACACCTCATTTTCAAAAAGCATTACCTGATTTTTTGTCAATAGAAGAAATTGACAGGCTGTTTGCCTCAATACGTGAGGATGATCTGTACCAGTTGCGTGATAAAGCCATATTTGAATTATTGTATTCTGCAGGTTTACGGATATCTGAGGCAGTAGAATTAAAGGTGATAGACGTTGATTTGAAAAACAAGTTCTTAAAAGTATTGGGTAAAGGAAATAAAGAACGCATTGTGCCTATTGGTGACGAAGCAAAGCGCCTGATTGAAAAATACTTAAATGATTCACGCCCTATTATACTTGGCAACAGAATAAGTGAGTATCTTTTTATAAGTAAGAAAGGTGGCATGTTGAATCGAAAATCAGTATGGCGTTTGCTTAAAGGGTATGCAAAGATGGTTGATATACGTAAAAATATTACTCCCCATACATTGCGTCATTCATTTGCAACACATTTGCTTGAACGTGGTGCTGACCTCAGAGCTGTTCAGGAGCTTTTGGGTCATGTGGATATCTCAACAACACAGATATACACACATTTAGCACGTAAGCAATTGCAGGAAATTCATAAACGTTTCCATCCAAAAAGTTAAGGGTTCAGGTTTTTTATTATGGCGATAGCTCATGTTTTCAGATGGTTGCTGATTATAATCTTAGTATCGATAGCAGGTTGTGTGCCTCCACCTGAATATATGGCTAAAACCGGAAAACGTATTGGGCTTGATAATGATTATATTAAAATTCTTTTATTGCGCGACCAGCTCAAAGTTGAAATAGTCACCACAGCCAAGACAAAAGTAATACAACTGCCAAATAATACTATTGTATATAATGGTGATGCCAAACGTTTTGTAGTGTTTGACAATCAATTAACACAGCCACTACAGTTTGAATCCTGGAATAATGAAATACAGGTAAATGGCATACCAGTGAGAGGTATAATTCAACTTCATCCTGTTGTTGGGAAAATACAGGTGGTTAATGTATTAAAGATGCATGAATATCTTTATGGTGTCCTTCCTTCAGAAATTATGTCAGGCTGGCCTGAAGAAGTATTAAAAGCACAGGCTGTTGCAGCACGAACGTACGCATACTATCATCTGATGAAAAACAACAGCACGTACTTTGATCTTGATGCAACAAATAATTTTCAGGTATATAAAGGTAAAGCAGTTGAAACTGAAGCAACCAACAAAGCAGTAGATGCTACATCTGGTATAATTATGACATATAATAATAAACCCATACTGGCATATTTCCATTCCACTTGTGGAGGAAAAACTACAGATGACAAATATGTATGGCAGGGTGAAGATTTGCCATATCTGACATCAGTAGTTTGCCCGTATTGTAAAAATTCACCCAATTATAGCTGGCAGGTTGAGCTTACCTTAAATGAGATTTATGAAGCACTTGTCAAAAGGTATAAAACAGTAGGAAAAATTAAGGCTATAACGTTAGGACGTGAAGATACCCGTGTAACTGTGATTAAGATAGAACATGATAACGGCATAATCAGAATGAGTGGAAATGATTTCAGGTTACTGTTTGATGCAAAAAAAATAAAGAGCCTGTATTTTGAAGCAAAACAAACCCCTTCAGGATTAATATTAACTGGCCATGGATGGGGTCATGGTGTGGGTATGTGTCAATGGGGTGCAAAAGAGATGGCACAACAAGGTATACGTTTTGATCGGATTCTTTCGTTTTACTATAGAGGCATACGAATCATGACATATACTTTCCCAAAGTGAAAATCTTCTTAATTTCTTCTGTACAAGATAAGCTTTAACTGTTTAAAATTTAATTTGCAATCCAATACTAATTTATACTATCATTTCCAAACCTTTCATTATCTACAATGAGAGTCATTGTTAAATCCTGCAGCCCATTCCATAAACTATCGCACATAAATAATAATCAAAGTGAAAATATAATCTTGACTGCAATATTTGTTCATTATATTATAAACATACTCCAGGAGGAATTATATGAATAAGCTGAGTATTATTCTTTTTATGCTCTTTGGAATATGCATTTTGGCTATAGCGCAAACACAAAAATTTGGTGAAGCATTACATGGATTGTATACATATAAAGATTTTCAAAAGGCAACATACTGCCGGCAATGTCATGTTGAAATTTATTACCAATGGCAAAAGAGTATGATGGCACAGGCTTTTGTTCATCCCTGGGATGAGATAGAATATTTTGATTTAGCTGTATCCCATGGTAGACGGAATCCAAAATTCAAACCTGTTGCTGATGGCTGTAATGGATGCCATGCGCCGATTTCATTTATGGCAGGAGATACTCCTCCTCCACGGCCAGAGAAAAAATCAATGGCTAATGAAGGAGTAAGTTGTGATGTATGTCATACCATTGTATCATTTAATCAAAATGAACAATTTAACTTTAGTTTTTTTTCCAGGCCAGGAAGAACAAAATATGGACCAAGAGGAGGAAAAAATTCCCCGGCACATGATATCGTAAAATCAGAATTAATTACAAAACCGGAATTTTGCGCAAATTGCCATAATGAAAAAAGCCCCTGGGGTGTATGGGTAAAAGCAACTTATAATGAGTGGAAGGAGGGTCCATATAGCAAAGAGGGAGTAGTGTGCCAGACATGCCATATGCCAAAAGCTGCAGGTAAGCGAGCAAAGACTGAAAACAAAGTATATGATGATCTTAAACAGCATACATTTCATGGAGGCCATTTCCAGGCAAAATATAATGGTGCAATAGATGTGTTGGTATATCCTGATACTGATTTTGTAGAACCAGGGATGAAAACAAAGATATCAGTATATCTGTATAATCAAAAGTGCGGTCATAAGGTTCCAACTGGTTCAGTTGAAGACAGGCTTCTGTATTTGCATGTTGAAGCCATTGACAGCAAAGGGAACGTCTATCATCTTAAAGTTGATAAAAAAGGATTCTCGGGGGAAGAATATACTATCGCTTCGCGTGACAAGGCATATCAGGATTTTGTTGAGATGATGGATGTACCTGCAGGTTTTGATGGCATAATCCGTGAAGACGTTCCTGTTGGAGATAGGATATTCAGGATGCCTTATTTTACTGAGAATGGCATTATGACAATTGCTCAGTGGAATACAGCAAAGCTTGGAGTGGATTACAGAATAGCGCCACGGGAAACAAAAGTTGAAACATATACATGGACTGTTCCAGACACTGTTGCACCAGGACCATTGACAATACGAGCTACGTTGTATTATCAATTATTGGTAAGGCCAGTTGCACAATTTTTAAAAGTGCCTGAGTCCGAATCTATGGATAGAATGATAAACACTGATGTTGCAACGATTGATGTTATATATTAAATAAAGATAGTTTGTTGGAGGAAATATCTATGAAAACATCAAATACACGTAATTGTATAATAGTATTGGTCATTGTTATAATAGTATATTATACTGTACAATCACAGGCAATGCCAGGATTTGCGCGCAGATATAAGTTTACCTGCCAGACATGCCATGCGCCGTTTCCCAAGCTTAAACCCTATGGCGAGGAATTTGCTGCAAATGGATTCAGGCTGGCTGAAGGGGAGCCTTCGTATGCAACCATAGATACCGGTGATCCTTCGCTGGAACTAACCCGTAATTTTCCCATTGGCATACGACTGGACGCGTATGCAGTTGCGGATAAAGATAATACCGTTAGTAATGATTTACAAATGCCATATATTTTAAAATTAATTTCTGGTGGCCCTATCGCACAGAATCTATCATATTATTTTTACTTTTTCTTTTCTGAAAAAGGTGAGGTTGTTGGTATTGAAGATGCTTTCTTGTATTATACTGATTTATTGGGAGCAGGTATTAACATAACCGCAGGTCAATTTTCAGTATCAGACCCCATTTATAAAAATGAACTCAGATTGACGTATGAAAGTTATGTTCCATTTGCTGCAAAACCCAATCGCTCATTATGTGATTTAAAATATGATCGCGGCATTATTATAGATAAAGGTTTTGATTTTGGATTAACGTTAGTTGTGGAGATAGTTAATGGTAATGGGATTGAACCGGCAAATGAACATGATAATTTTGATGGCGACAAGTATAAAAATTACTTTTTCAGGGCAAGTCAGGAAATTTTTGATGTGATACGTATTGGAGGTTTTAGTTATATAGGTAAAGAGAAAAATACAGCTGATGATACTGTACCCGATGTGTTTACGAACAGTGTGTATTACTATGGTAGTGATATGTCGATTTTTTTGGGACCGTTTGAGCTTAACACATTATTCTTATATCGAAAAGATAGTAATGCGTATTTTACTGCAGATAAAAAATCCATTGCTACAAAAGGTTATATGGCCGAATTAATATTTCAGCCTGAAGGCGATCGTAGTAGCTATGTGCTTACGGCGCTTTACAATAAGGTCGATTCAGATTATCAGGAAGGTGGCGTTCATACGTTAAATTATGAAAGTGCAACAATATCGGCAACATATCTGTTTGCCCGTAATGTAAAAATAATAGGTGAGTACACCTACTTATTGCATGATTATTCACAAAGCCAGGATTACAAAAACCACCATAAATTAAAAGCAGGTATATCGGCTGCTTTCTAAAAGAAAAATTTTATTTTTATTGTGCTATAATTGCTATCAAGATAATTGTTGGACATGGGAAAAAATTTATATCTTTTAGAAAGCTACGATTTTGACCTTCCACAGGATTTGATTGCTCAGTATCCGGCTGATAAACGTGAGGAATCGCGCCTTTTTATTCTTGATAGAAAATCGAATCACTATGTGCATGAAAAATTCTACAATTTGCCGCAGTATATTAATCCCAATGATATTTTAATATTTAATGATGCTAAAGTAATACCAGCAAGAATTTTTTGTAAACGCTCAACAGGGGCTACGGTTGAAATTGTTTTAACAAAACGATTGTGCGATACTACCTGGGAAGCTATCTGTAATCGGTTAAAAAGAATTAAACCTGGTGAAAAACTCTATCCAATTAAAAATGATACAGTGGCGATAGTTGTTGTGGAAAAATCTGATGCAAGTATTACGGTAACATTTGAGCCCCATTTTGATTATGGAATGCTTGAAGCAATAGGAGAGATACCTCTCCCACCCTATATCCAGCGAGTGCCTGATAAAAATGATTATGAACGCTATCAAACAGTATTTGCTAAACAATACGGAGCAGCAGCAGCACCAACAGCGGGATTACATTTTACTAATGATTTGCTGAATCAGATACAAGCTAAGGGTGCTGCTATTTCGTTTTTAACACTGTATGTATCCTGGGGAACATTTCAGCCTGTAAGGGTGGACGATATACGGCAACATACTATGCATACCGAAGAATACTTTTTGCCAGAAAAAACCGTAGAAAATATTTATAAAGCAAAAGCAAAAGGGGGAAGGGTGATAGCAGTTGGCACTACGTCGCTCCGTGTACTTGAATCAGTATATCATAATGATGAGTATAAGCCTGGATATGGAGCTACTAACATTTTTATTTATCCTCCCTATACTGTCAAATCTGTAGATGCTCTGATTACTAACTTCCACACCCCTAAATCAACATTGCTTATGCTGGTAGCTGCATTTGCAGGGTATAATTGTATTATGGAAGCTTATAGGGAAGCAGTGAATAAAAAATACAGATTTTTTTCATACGGCGATGCAATGTTTATTATGTGATAGAGATAATTAAATAATCAATTTATATAATTCTTAGAGATAGTAGTTATAAGATATAAGACTGAAAATAAATATTATTTGTATATAAAAATTTTTAAATATTGTAAAAT
>JBFLZD010000042.1 GCA_040756435.1 Spirochaetota bacterium
GTACACTATTTTATATTTTATTCAAATTTCCACATTTAGGAATAATTAGTGATTATAAATGTATTTTTTTAAAAAGTGTCAAGGTTATCTACGCAGGGATGCCATCATACTATGGCACGAATTCATGAGTACTATCTATTACCAAATTATTTTCAATCCATAGTTTTTATATTCAACTAAATCTGAATCTTTAGAAACCAAACAGATATTATTATTGATACACTGCCAAACTATGAGCCGATCAAATGGATCTTTATGTTTTAATACCGGTAGTTTATAAAATGAAGAAACATCGGCAGGTGTTACATTCATTATTTCTAAACCAGCCATTTCAGCATATAAAGGTAATTCTTCAGGGAAAATACCTTTTAATGATAATTTCCCGACATTATATTTTAAAGAAATTTCCCAAAAACTTATTAAACTTACTAAAACAGTATTTTCGGGATTTGAAATAATTGAAACAGCATTTTTTGATAACAATTCATCGTTAAATAATGTCCACAAAAAAACATGGGTATCAAGCAGGTAATTCATAAATTCAATAATTCTTCATCAGTAGTTTTGAAATCACCATGAATTTTAAAAGAAGCTTTATTTTTTAAAATACCTAATTTTCTATGTTTAGCTTTATTATATTTTGAATACGGAACTATAACAGCAATTTTTTCTTTCTTTTTCCCATAAGAGATAGTAATCTCCTCACCCTTTCTAATGAAATCAAGCACATGGGAGAATTTTGACTTTAATTCACCAACCTGAAATACTTTCATAGTTAACAAGATACTATAAACTTGTCAAGTTGTCAACTTTATTATTGCAATGATTAAAAATCAATTGCTTGACTTTTGTCCACCAGTACTTGTAGATTAAACTATTTCATATCTGTGAACATGTAATTCTATATTAATTATATTATGAAAGAAAAAATAATAATACACAACCTGCACAAATCATTTGGACAGCAGGTTATATTTTCAGGTCTCAGTTTAACGGTGTATGAAGGTGAGATACTGTGTATCATTGGTAAAAGCGGAAGTGGAAAATCGGTGTTGCTGAAACATTGTATTGGCATAATTAAACCTGATAGTGGCATCATTAGTGTAGACGGGCAACCACTTACTTATAATGATGACTCCGCCATTTTAAAAAAATTTGGTGTTCTTTTTCAGGGTGGTGCGCTTTTTGATTCAATGAATGTGTACGATAATATCGCTTTTCCACTCAGAAGACAGGGCGTCAGTGAAGAGGTTATTGCTCACAAAGTTCCTGAATTACTTGCACACGTTGGACTAAAGGGCATTGAGGCAAAAAGCCCTTCAGAGCTTTCAGGTGGTATTCAGAAGCGGGTTGCACTTGCCAGAGCTATCGCCAAAAACCCTGAAATAATGCTGTATGATGAACCTACAACTGGTGTTGACCCAATCACTGCAGGGTCCGTTGACCGCCTCATTGTTTATATGCGCAACACCTTTGGCATGACATCGGTGGTGGTAACACACGACATGCGTTCAGCATTCAGGATTGCTGACCGTATTGCCATGCTTCATAATGGCACAATACTTTTTGAGGGCACACCACAACAGTTGCAAGAATGTCAGGATACAGTGGTGCAACAGTTCATTGCGGGGAAGGCTTCAGCGTGAAATTATCCATTCAGTTTATTTTTGATTCGTGTCTGGTACTCAATGATCTCGTTTTTCAATATCTCCAGATCCCTTATCCTATCGTCAACTCTCTGTACATGCGAATCAAGAATTTCAAGAAGGCGTCTTAGCACGATATCATTGGTTTTGTGAATCTGCCATATTGATTCAAGTTCATGCATTTCTGAAAGCGTTAAACCCAAAATCTTCAGGCGCTTGATGAGTTTCAAGCGCCTGACATCATCATCGGTATAAATACGCCTTCCGTTTTCAATACGCTTCACTGAGTTGAGCAAACCCAATTCCTCATAATAGCGGATGGTGCGCGTGCTCATCTCCAAAAGCTTTGCTAATTCGCCTATGGAATATGTTGTTATCTTTTCTTCTATCACCTGTACCTTTATTACTGTTTTTGAATTGCTTCAAATACTGAAGCTGCTTTTCCATATTTCTGGGCAAACATGTCTCTGAGCTTATATTTCTGGATCTTGCCGCTTGCAGTCATGGGGAACGTATCCACAAATTCCCAGTATTTAGGAATCTTATGACGGGCAATTTTTCCTGTGCAAAACTGCACCAATTCTTCAGCAGTTGCGGTTTGCCCATCTTTAAGCTGTATTACTGCAAGCACCTGTTCGCCGTATTTTTCGTCAGGAATACCTACTACCTGTACATCCTTTACCTTTGGATTAGTCAACAAAAATTCTTCAATTTCACGGGGATAGATATTTTCGCCACCACGAATAATCATGTCTTTGATGCGTCCGGTAACCTTAAAATAGCCATTTTCATCCACCGAACCAAGATCGCCAGTATGTAGCCAGCCATCGTTATCAATAGCATTAGCTGTGGCTTCAGGCATTTTATAATAGCCTTTCATGACACATGCACTTCGGGTAACTATCTCACCTTGTGTATTTGGTGGTAAATCTTCACCTGTTTCAGGATCAACTATCTTACCTTCAATACCCGGAAGCAGGCGGCCAACGGTTGACACGCGCAAATCAACAGGATCATCACGACGCGTCATGGTCATTACTGGTGAGCATTCGGTTTGCCCAAAAGCAATTACAACTTCAGGACAATGCATCAGAGTACGTACCTGATTCATTGTTTCAACCGGGCATGGGGCTCCTGCCATAATACCGGTTCTGAGTGATGACATATTATATTTGGCAAAATCAGGATGATTGAGCATTGCAATAAACATTGTGGGAACACCATTAATAGCAGTACACTTTTCATTCTGCACTGCCTGCAACGATTTTAATGGATCAAAGTATTCCATGACCACCATTGTTGAACCATGGGTTACACAGTTTAACGTACTCATAACACAACCAAAGCAATGGAACAATGGGACATGGATAAGCAGCTTATCATTAGAAGTCATACCCATGACATCGCCTACCATGATGCCATTGTTAACAATATTATAATGAGTTAGCATAACCCCTTTGGGAAATCCTGTTGTACCGGATGTGTACTGCATATTAATAACATCATGAATATTGCATTCTTTAATACGTTTATCAAGTTCGGCATCACTCAAAGAACTTCCCATAAGAACTATATCATCAAACGTAAACATGCCTGGCAACGAATCTCTCTTTCCAATAAAAACAATATTTTTCAGCATTGGAAGATTTGGTGCATTAATATTACCCGGTTGGGTTTCATCTAAATTGGGAATAATTTCACGTATAATCTGATAATAATTGCTATCGCGGTATCCTTCAATCATGAACAACGTGGTGGAATCCGATTGTTTCAGCAGATATTCCAGCTCATGGGATTTATAATTGGTATTGACCGTAACCAGCACACTCCCAATCATACCCAGCGAAAACTGAAGATATACCCATTCAGGCACATTGGTTGCCCACAGGGAAACATGGTCACCTTTCTGTATTCCAAGTGCAATTAACCCCTTTGCAACTTCCCTGCATTTTTGATAAAACTGGGCATACGTCATGCGTATGCCAAACTCAGGGCATACCAGTGCTTCATTGTCAGGGTATTTTTCCACTGTATCATGAAGCGCCTGCCACATGGTTAATTCTTTAAAAGCTCCCATACCGATCTCTCCTTTCTTATATAAAGAATTATATTTTAATATAAATATACTATAATACCCATAATGAATCCAGTTAACGTAAACTGTAAAACCACTATATTATATGTCAACATTTTATCATAAAAATTTATCATTTGCTGAAAATTAACTCATTTTAATATACTTCTTAAATTCCTTCAAAATGAGAGTACTACCAATTCCACCGACGTCATTTATTCAATATCATGATTTAAAGTACAATTATAGGATACTTGTTTTTTTGTCAATAATTAATTGGATGTCCAACCATATTTTGAGTTAAATTAAAATTAATATTTATATCTTTACAAAATCTCATCAAATTATACTATGCGATAGTAACTATACTACATACTACATTTACTTTAAAATACTCATTCCGGGGGTTTATGTATGGATTACAAACACCTTACTGCACCATGTGGCCTTGATTGTTTTAACTGCCCTATGTACTTAGCAGGAAGCGATGATAACCTGCGAAAAAAAGTTGCACAATCACTAAACATTAGCTTTGAAAAAGCGGTATGCAAAGGATGCCGCAATGAACATGGAAAGATTGAATTTTTACATATGCAAAAAACCTGCAGCGTATATGCCTGTACTCAGGCCAAAGGGATTGATTTTTGTTATGAATGCGCTGATTTTCCCTGTGACAACCTCCATCCATATGCCGACAGAGCATCACAGGTTCCCCATAATACAAAAGTTTTTAATTTATGCCTGATTAAGAAAATGGGACTTGAAACGTGGGCAACTGAAAAAGCACAGAGCGTTAAGAAGACATATTTCAGCGGTAAATTTAAACTTACCGATTAGTCTGCAAAATTTACCTGCATCACCCCTTGCGCTTTTAGTAGCTTTTCAATATGTTTTCGGAGCACAGCATCCGTAATGGGTTCAACCTCAGAAACAATATTATCTTCATCTTTTTTTAAAGCATACTGCTGCACAAACCCTGCAACCGTTGCAAACATGCACCCTCCAACACCACAGCAGCTTTTGTTGGTCACTGAATATCCAATAAAATACAGCACATCCCTTTCATCTATCTGCAAGTGTTTTTCTTCAGTATATGCATATATACCAGCTATTGATTCTACTTCTTTCCCTAAACGAGGATGAGTAAAATATACACCCATAGTTACCTGCAACAGTTTCCACCTTCCAGAGTACAAAGATTTGTATGTTCTATCTGCACGGTGGTGTGGGTAATGCCAAATTTTTCTTCAAGCATACCATTTATTGCTTTAATAACGGAATCTGTATTCAGGGAACTATCGCCACCGCTGATACACACATGGCAAGATAAAAATACTTCATTTGAGTCAACTGACCAGATATGGAGTCCATGCACTGTATCAACATGAGGTATAGCCAGTATGGAATTATACACTTCATCAAAATCAAGACGAGCAGGCACACCCTGCAGAAATATTCTAAAAGAGCTTTTGATAATATCAAGTGAGCTTGCCACAATCATAAAAGCTATTGCCACACTTACCACTAAATCAAGCATAACCCAGTTACTGTTAACAAGCAGCACAAAACCCACAATAATAACACCAACCGAGGATACTGCATCATATAAAAGATGCAAAAATGCAGCCTTCAGATTGAGATTTTCATCCCTGCTTTTGTATAACAGCAGCATTGAAATAACATTACCTGCAAGGCCAATAAACGCAACTGGAAGCATAATAACAGGATTTACCGGCTGTACAGTTATATAACGCTGGATTGCTTCATAAATAATGTAACCACCTATGACAAGGAGTGTCATGGCATTGACAAGCGCTATGAGTACCTCAAAGCGTTTGAGCCCAAAGGAATATTTCTTTCCAGGTTTTTGTTGTGACACCTTTTGACCAGCATATCCTAAAATAAGCGAAGCAACATCGGAAAGATTATGCCCTGCATCCGAGATTAACGCAAGGCTTCCCGACACTATGCCACCTATATATTCTGCAACTGTTATAATGACGTTGAGTGTTACAACCAGAACAAATCGCCCGGTAGAACTGATTTCATGTGTGTGCGAATGAGTATGTTCGTGATGGTCTTCCATGTGTTTTTCCTGTTATAGAAGTAATTAGTATATTATAGTATATGATATTGAGTATTCAATAAAATTTAACAAGAATTTTTTTGACAATATTCTGCTTTGGTTTGATTATTTTGATTATTCTATGACAGCAATAATTCCTTAAAAAATTTCATAATGAATATAGTGTACACGGAGCCGTGTCAAAACAAACCGTGTGGATAGCAATGACGCGGATGAAATGTCATTGCGAGCGTAGCGAAGCAATCTCAATGCCGCACAAGATAAGATTGCTTCGTCACTTCGTTCCTCGCAATGACAGGAAGGCAAAGTAATTGAAATAAGGTGTCTTTTGGGACACCCCCTGTACACAATTTTATATTTTTATTCAAATTTCCACATTTAGGAATAATTAGTGATTCTATGATAGTATTGTCATTATTTATAGATTGTATGTATGTAAAAGCCTATTACCGGAACTATCGCCCTTAAATTAATAATATATTTTCAACAAAAATTAACCGATAGTATAAACAGTACATAAACTGGTATGAAGGATAGTCCTATGAAAAAAATTGTTTGGATAATCTGCATTATAAGCTTAGCGTTATATACCACCTTTACATCTGCACAGCAGAAAGCGCCCCAGAACACACAACCACAGAGTAAATCTATTGCCGATGGCTATGGAAATGTAAAATGGGGCAGTACCTATAATGATGTCAAGCCCAATGTTGTAGGAAGAATAGCCTTTACCGATGAAAAGCGAATTATTGTGTCAAAAGACCAGGAATTAGAATACCGCTATGGCTTTTTTTATCCTGAAATAAATCAGGAAGCAAACCAGCAGCCAAAATTGTTTTATGTGGTTATTCAGTTTCCGTATATTTCATTAGATGATATGAAAAAGAAGATGGAAGAAAAATATGGTCCGCCAACCGGTGAATCAATTAAAAATAATCAGGGTGCCTATATCTGGGAATCGGAATCAACATCTATTATTGTGTGGGTCGATAGTTATGAGAAAAAGCCTTTCTGCCGCAAGATAACGTACTTAAGCAAGGTAATGGCAAAAGATATCAATGCATATCACAACCTTGTTTTCAGTAAAAAAGAGCAGGAAATACTCAAACAACTTCAACCTTAAATACGGTAGTAGCTACATCTTCCATATCATCACCGGAATCAATGCTATGCCTTCATCCAGTGCGGTAAGTGCTTTTGCAAACACCGTGCCCACTTTATCAAACGAATCAATAGTGGCAGCCATACCACATCCGGGTGTATCTGATGTCACTAAAAGATCACCTGGTTTAACTGGCTTTTGGCGCGCATCCACCTTGCATAACACTGATCCTGTTAATACTACCGGATACAGCTTTGTCTGTGCTGCTGCATTGTTTATAACCATAACCGGATTGCCTGCAACAACGCCAATAACACCTTTATTATAAGCAGTGCGCGATCGTGAAAGAACAGCGTTACCCTGAGTGCTTACAACAAGCACATCACCAGGTGAAATAAATTCCTGCTCATCGGTTTCAAACATCTCAACGATATTGGCGTGGTACTCTTGTGTATGGGTATCCAGCACAATTTTGCCTTTGAAACAGGATTCACCGTTAACCAAGAGTGCTTTGCCCTGACCAGTTAAATGCACTGTATCATCATAGTGGGCGATAGCTCCAAAGCCATCAGCCACAAGCGACCAGTTATGCTCACTTGCAAACACACCGCCTGCTCCAAACCGCGATATACCCAGTACTCCACATCCCTGAGTCTTCCCGGAATTTCCCTGCGATTGTCCACGTACACCACACATTGGCGCATGTCCTAACACACCGTATGACTTTACCTTTGAATCAGTTGAAGGATGAGCAATGCCTGCAACACCAATGGTATTGCCTGTGTTTGCGATGTTTTTACCATACAATACTGCACTGTCGCTGGTTGGTGGTGTTATATCGTTAAATTCCCCTGTTTTTTCCTGGGTTATGGCGATAGTTCCTGTATGACTATCAAAAGAATGAACCATTGGCGCATAATCATGCGTATGTGGTAATGGTTCGCGTTTATCACTGAGCCGTGGGTCATCCGACTGAACTACATGGTTTTTACGGGTTTCACCATGTTTTGCCAGTGTTACAATTCCAGGCGTTTCCTCTGTGGCTTCTTTTAGCCTGCGGTCATTGCCCTGCACCACCACACCTGATGCATCTTCGCCATCTTCAGCTAACTCCACTATCCCCTTGCTGTGCGTGGTAGCTTCTTTAAGCCTGCGGTCATTGCCCTGCACCACCACACCTGATGCATCCTCACCGTCTTCAGCTAACTCCACTATCCCCTTGCTGTGCGTGGTAGCTTCTTTAAGCCTGCGGTCATTACCCTGCACTACCACATTTGGTGCATCTTCACCGTCTTCGGCTAATTCCACTATCCCCTTGCTGTGCGTGGTAGCTTCTTTAAGCCTGCGGTCATTGCCCTGCACTACTACATTTGGTGCATCTTCACCGTCTTCAGCTAATTCTACAATTCCTTTGCTTTTAGTTGTTGCTTCTTTTAGCCTTCTATCATTGCCCTGTACTACCACACCTGATGCATCTTCACCGTCTTCGGCTAATTCCACTATCCCCTTGCTGTGCGTGGTTGCATCTTTTAACCTGCGGTCATTGCCCTGCACTACCACACCTGATGCATCTTCACCGTCTTCAGCTAACTCCACTATCCCCTTGCTGTGCGTGGTTGCATCTTTAAGCCTGCGGTCATTGCCCTGCACCACCACACCTGGTGCGTCTTCGCCATCTTCAGCTAATTCTACAATTCCTTTGCTTTTAGTTGTTGCTTCTTTTAGCCTTCTATCATTGCCCTGTACTACCACATTTGGTGCATCTTCACCGTCTTCGGCTAATTCCACGATTCCTTTGCTTTTAGTTGTTGCTTCTTTTAGCCTTCTATCATTGCCCTGTACTACCACACCTGATGCATCTTCACCGTCTTCAGCTAACTCCACTATCCCCTTGCTGTGCGTGGTTGCATCTTTAAGCCTGCGGTCATTGCCCTGTACTACCACACCTGGTGCGTCTTCGCCATCTTCAGCCAGCTCTACAATTCCCTTTGACACAATGGTTGCATCCTTCAATCGCCTGTCATTGCCCTGTACAACACAAAATTCACTATCCTCACCATTTTCAGCCAATCGGACTATACCATGTTCTTTTGTAGTAGCTTTTTGCAATCTGCTGTCATCACCACGCACAACTGCATTATTTATATACTGGCCATTGGGGCATAATTTAACTATTCCAAACGTTGTATCGGTTGCTTCTTTTATCCTTGAATCAGTTGATTGTACTACAGCACCTTCGGCTACTTCCCTGTCATAAGCCAGCCGGACAATACCAGGTTTTAGTTCAGTTGCAAGTGCTAATCGTGAATCGGATGCCTGAACAGCCAATCCTGCTTCGTTTGAACCATCATCAGCCAGTTGCACTATACCTTTAAATATGGTACTGGCATCCCGTAACCGGGTATCACTTGCCTGGACAACGGCACCTGGTGTAGTATCTCCATCAGCTGCCAGTTTTACAATGCCAGGTTGAAAAACGGTTGCATACTGTACTGCGGCATTGACATGAAAATGTCTCAAAGCAGGTAATGCAGCATGAGCAAAAATGCCTGCTATCTGCGCACAATATTTCTGCTTTTCGGTTTGTACTGTCGTAACGTTAAAACGTATATACCGGGCATTAAACTGATATCCACCAAAAATATATGATCCACCTGGTTGGGCTTTAAACCGTTTTATATCTGCAAGGGTTGTCCATATTTTTTTATCTTCAGTTATTTCTATGGAAAACTGCTCCGGGAAAAGGGCAGGATTTTGTGGGGCAACAATTCCAATATTTGTCAGCGGAAATATCATCCCACAATCCACTTCAATCCACTGACGTGATGCACTACTGGTGATCTCCGACTCCCAGTATTTCTGGTTATCAACTTCCATTACATTGGAAGGATCATGCTCATATGAAGAACTTGAACTGGCAGTAATTGAAACAGCACCCTGAATACCTGCCTGTATCTTTCCAATTTCAGCAAAGTATTTTGCTGCTATACGTTTTGGTTTTACTATGTATAGTTTTAAATACTGAAATACTGTTATGGGCAATACTAGCCTGTAAGCATCTTCATCAAGTGTAAATCTATTCTCTGTTTTTATAACTTCCCAGCTAATACCGTCCAGGCTGCATTCTAACCGGAATTCTGAAGGAAATGTTGTCTTCCCTGATGGTGAAGGAAAGATTTCGACAATATTAACAGCAACTATCGCACCATAATCTATAATAATATATTCACTGACAGCATTATGGCTTTTTGCAGTACACCAGAATGATTCATCATTATTTAAAACATTTTTTGCCTCATTTGTTTCAAAACTACTGGATACGGCATGAATTTTTCCTGGATACCGTACGGGAGAAAGTATATTAATTGTATTCATTATGTTCTCCTTTTGCCTGGAATAATATTATTATATCATCTTAATAGAATTTTTACCATCATCTCAAATATTAGCATTGTCATTTCAATTTTCGCTACTGTTAATTCCAGCATTACTTCTGTCATTTCGAGCGCAGCAAGAAATCTTTACTAACAGTTTAAGATTTCTCCTCACTTCGTTCGTCGAAATGATAGTATAGGCTCTGCTTGTTAAAATGACATATAACAAGATTGCGTATCAAAACGCATTGCATGCAATTTTTTATACAATATTTTTGCATTAAATATTTACATTTGCTTGATTTTTTATCAATTACAATTTAATGGGTATACAGTATTTTAACCTTTAATTATTGCTTTTCTATACATACATTGTAACTATCGTAAAATTTGATGTAAAAAGCACAATGTGCTAACTAATTATAAAATTTCAATGAAAATTTACCACTTTTCATAATTACTATGTAAAGGTTTACGTATTATGTCAACACCCATAGTTGAAGAAAAAACACCAAAGGGCTACACGTTGAAAATAAATATTACAAAAAAACAGTATATAGCATTCAATCCAAAAGGGGAAATTATCTATTCCGATGATAATAAAACAAAACCTTTCCATATAATGAAAACAATTGTTTTCATAGGCCTTAAATCTGAAACCTCATCCAGAAATTACCCTTATCAGTTATTAAAAATTCAAAATAATACTTTAACTGTCCCCTACGATACGGGTGATGGTAAACGACAATACCTTTTCTTCCCCTCTGATACCTTCCTTGATATGGTACCCTGTATGACGGAATTTTTTAATGATACAGCTTCATTTGTTAGCTATGTAAAAAAAGGCAATGTCCCTGATTATATCATTGTCAATAGCACATTCAGTAATAACGATATTACGTTTATCTCATCCCTGTCTCCTTCATCTCATATAGAGATAGTTAACACAACTTCTACTGTCACGATTGATGACACCAAACGTGCCACTGACCAGATGAATAACTTTGATATTAATTTGCTCTCACAGAATCCAGTATTTCTGGCACGAATTCACCTGCGTAATCTTGATTTAGTCCGTGTAAAACAAATCATACTTGATATGGACATTACAGAATCGGATGCACAATATATCATTGCATTTCTTTCTACAATGATTAAAAATTCAGATAAAGAAGAACTTCAGAAACATATTGAAAAACTTAAAGAATTAAAAAAAACATATGAATTTTATTTTTATCTGATAACACATAATGATGAAAAAATACAGGAATTCATAACACAGGCCAGTAAAAATGACCTGGTAACATTCAATACTTTAATACAAAAGGCCAAATTGCTTTTCCCTACAAAGGAAGCTAATTTACGATTTGTTGAATATGAAAACCTGATCTGGGAAAAACAGCAATGAAGCATTATAACAAACTACCTGTTGTGCTTTTACTGGTAATTGCGGTATATACGTTTGTTTATGGTCAGTTGCCCATAGAAGTTTATTTTACCACGCCTGAAAAAGAAGAACATCAAACTGCTATTCAGAGAGCACTATTACAGAAAATAAATACTGCCAAAACATCTATCTATGCTGCCCTTTTTGAAATCACTGATCCCATAATTGTTGATGCATTATGCAAAGCTAAATTAAATGGTGTGGATGTCAAACTAGTACTTGAATCTGAAAGATTATTACAAAATATAAAATCACAATTTGAAACATATCATATACCCATAAGACTGGATGGGCGAAAAGAGTTCATGCACAATAAATTTTTTATCTTTGACAATAAAGCAGTGTGGACCGGATCATATAACATTACCGAACGTGAAGCAAAATGTAATAACAATAATGCTCTCTATATTGAAAATGAAGAGATAGCATCTATATATTTAGCAGAATTCAATGAGATGTTTGAACAAGCTATATTTGGCAATCGCACTGAATACACCCCTTTCCCTTTTCTATCAAATAAATATTATGTCAAACCCAATGATATAGACATCAATGTATATTTTTCACCTGATGATGATGTTGAACGCATCATTACAAAGCGGGTAGAAAAAGCAAAAAAATCCATTTTATTTTTGGCTTTTTCATTTACCAGTGATGCAATTGGCGAAGCCATTATTGCCAAACATAAACAGGGGATTACAGTTAAAGGTGTTTTTGAAAAACGGGATATTAAAAATGTTAACAGTGAATATATTAAGATGAAAGTTGAAGGGCTTGATGTCCTCTATGATGCCAATCCCCATACGATGCACCATAAGGTAATCATTATTGACGATGAATGGGTTATTACCGGGTCGTATAACTTTTCAAAAAATGCTAAAAAAAGAAATGATGAAAATTGCATCATGATCAGATCACCTGAAATAGCAAAAATGTACACACAGGAATTTGAAAAAATTTACTCACTGGCGTATAGAGCTAAAACCAAAAAAATGAAGTAATAAAAAAAAATACTTTACATATAGATACTCATACTATTTTTTATCATTATATTAGACTATATTATCATAATACAATACAAGAATATGAAAATTAAAAGCGCTCTGATTAACCGGTTTGTTGAGCTTATCGAAGAAAACCATCAAGTCATTACCGAACAGTTTATGAATAATCTTTTGCGCAATCCCGATACCATTGCCTTCAGGAAGTTAGATAGGCAACTCATTTACGAATTTGCCGACAACCTGTATCGTGAGCTATCAAAATGGATAGCCAAAGATTATCCCAAAGAAGAAATTGTTCGCTTTTACAGAAGAGTTGGGCACGAGCGTTTTGAACAGGGGATTCCTGTTTCCCAGGCATGCAAAGCATTAATTTTACAAAAAAGACATCTGTGGCTCTTTGTACTGGATAAATTATATGATGACACCACCGCCTATAAAGAAGCACTGGCATTAAACAACCGTGTTGTACTGTATTTTGACCGTGCAACGTTTGCCATGCTTCAAGGTTATGAAGATATGCTTTACAGAAAATTATAATTCTACCTTCTGGCCTTTTAAAAACCTTTTATATACAGTTGCAGATTCTTCAGGTTTTTCAATCATTGGAAGATGACCACATTCTTTAAATATCACCAGTTGCGCATTACGTATTTTTTCTTTAAAGACATACGCACCTGATACATCCAGTACTCTGTCATTTTCACCCCACAGTATTAAAGTTGGTGCATGTATGTTACCCAGATATTTTTCAAGCAGTGTAACATCGTGAATCTGCTTAAAAATATACTGGAAATGGGCTTTCTTTGCAACTGCTTGTGTGGCAAAGTACTGTTTTGCAAAACCTGGCAACCATATTGGCTTAAAGAAAACAAATTCCATAAGACCATCATAACTTTTCACATCCTCAACGATAAGAGGGTTGTTCCCTTTTTTCAGTTCTTTTGTTAATTCACTTTCATTGGGGCTTTTTACACCAGCTGCTGCAAACAGTGCTACTGTTTTGACATCATCAGGATAGGTTACTGCATAGTAGCCCGCAATATAGCCACCCATCGAATTGCCAACAATGTGGAACTTCTGCAATTTCAACGTATGTGCAAATTCGTGGACTCTTTCTACCTGTTTTGCTATTGAATAGTCAGCCCCTTCTTTAAAAGTACTATCGCCAAAGCCCGGAAGGTCAAGCGCCACAACCCTGTATGCATCCGTCATATACCGTGCAAACCGCGTCCAGTGATCCATAGTGCCACCAAAACCATGAATGCAAAGGACTATGTCACCCTTGCCACCCTCAAGATAATGGACTGTGTGGCCATCAATAATAACTGTTTTTTCATCTAAATCAGCCTTAGAGCGTTCAAACCATCGGAAAAAGTTAAGCAGCGATGAAGAACAGGAAACATAAACAAAAAGTGATGCAATAACTACTACAATACTTTTCTTATACATAGTGAACCTCCAGAAACTATATTTATGAGCACCTCTGCCAAAAAAATTGCAAAGCTGCTTTTTTTACCCCAACTTTTCCCTGCTTGCTACAAGCTTCCCAAGCACTTCTTCAAGTTCTGCTTTTTTATTCTGTTCTTTTTCAATAATATGCGATGGTGCTTTCATTAGAAATGTGCTGTCATTTAATTTTTTCAGCACCTTGTCAAGCTCACTCTGTATACGTACAATTTCCTTGTCAAGGCGTGCTCTTTCTTTATCTATGTCAATCAAATCCTTAAGTGGCATATATATCTCACATTCCGGAAGCACCGCTGATGCATCTGTTTTCTGCGGAGTATACGCAGCATTGTATTCAACAGCGTCAAGCTTTGCTAAAATTTTCAGGTTATTCTCCTGCTCACAAATAAACTGTTCAATTTTTTTCCCTGCCTTGATAACAACATGAGCCTTTTTATCAGGGGGTACATTCATTTCACCGCGAATATTTCTAATTTTATATACTATCTCCTTAAACAATTCAGCATTACCAAACTCTTGTTCAAAATTAAAACGTTCATCATACTGTGGCCATGGTGCCACCACAATGCGCCCCTGTCCACGTGTAATGTTACTCCATATCTCCTCGGTAATAAACGGCATAAACGGGTGCAGCAATTTAAGGTATTCATGGAGCACAAAATACAGTACCTGTTTGGCGATAGTTCCTGTTGAAGAATCCCCCGTATAAATGCGTGGCTTTGTAAGCTCAATATACCAGTCGCAGAATTCATGCCACCAGAAATCATACAGCGTTTGTGCTGCATCGTTAAACCGATACTCAACAAGCGCCTGAGTTGTCTTCTTCACCGTTTGGTTGAATGCATGCAGTATCCATTTATCAAACAACTCCAGTGAATTAATGTCAATGGCTTTGGGCTTGAAATCATTGCCCAAATTCATCAGAATAAAACGGGTACTATTCCATATCTTGTTGCAGAATGCACTGTAGCCTTCAATGCGCTTTTCAGATAGTATTATATCCCTTCCCTGCGCAGCAAATATAGCTAAGGTAAATCTGAATGCATCGGTGCCATATTTATCCATCATAATGAGTGGATCTATAACATTTCCGCGCGACTTACTCATCTTCTGACCATGCTCATCTCGTACCAGTGCATGAATATATACATCGCGAAAAGGAACATCATTCATAAATTTGCAGCCCATCATGATCATGCGGGCCACCCAGAAGAAAATAATATCAAACCCTGTTACCAGCACACTGGTGGGATAAAATTTTTCCAGTGACTTTGTCTTTTGCGGCCAGCCAAATGTTGAAAATGGCCACAATGCAGAAGAAAACCACGTATCAAGTACGTCCGGATCCTGTTCTAAATTTTTGGAATTGCACATGCTACACACGGTTGGATCTTCTAACTCAACCATGATATGGCCACAGTCCTTACAGTAAAACGCAGGTATGCGGTGTCCCCACCACAATTGCCGTGATATACACCAGTCCTTAATGTTATACATCCACTCAAAGTATATCTTTGTCCATTGCTGTGGAACAAATCGTATTTTGCCTTCTTCAACAACCCTGATTGCTTCCTGTGCCAGCGGATGAATCTTTACAAACCACTGCTTGGACAAATACGGCTCAATGACGGTGTGGCATCTATAGCAATGGCCAACGGCATGGTTATGCTCTTCTATCTTTTCTAAAAGGCCTTGAGCTTGTAAATCTTCTAATACCTTTTCGCGAGCCTTGTAGCGGTCAAGGCCTTTATATATTCCACCATTATCGTTTACAATTGCATTCTTATCAAAGATATTTATCTCTTCAAGGTTATGACGCTTTCCCATCTCAAAGTCATTGGGATCATGGGCTGGTGTTACCTTAACAAGCCCTGTACCAAATGCAGGATCAACAAACTCATCAGCAATTATGGGGATAATCCTGTTCATAAGTGGTAGTACTACGTTTTTCCCAATCAGGTGGGCATAGCGGCTATCATTGGGGTTTACCGCAACAGCGGTATCACCTAACATGGTTTCAGGGCGTGTTGTTGCCACCGTAATATGCCCCTTGCCATCTTCATAGGGATAGTGGATATAATATAACTTGCCTGCCAGGTCCTTATATTCAGTTTCAATGTCCGACAAAGCAGTTTCGCAGCGGGGACACCAGTTTATAATCCGGTATCCCTGATAAATAAGTCCTTCTTTATATAATGTCACAAACACAGTACGCACAGCATGCGATAAGCCTTCGTCCAGGGTAAAGCGTTCACGCACCCAGTCAAGCGAACACCCCAAACGCTTAAGCTGCTCTTTAATCTGCCCTCCTGAATGTTCCTTCCAGTCCCATACGCGTTTTATAAACTCTTCTCTTCCCAAATCATATTTTGACTTACCTTCTTTAAGAAGCAGTCGTTCCACAACATTCTGTGTGGCAATCCCAGCATGATCCATGCCAGGCATCCAGCATGTTGCCTTCCCATTCATTCTCTGCCATCGGATAAGGATATCCTGCAATGTATTATTGAGAGCATGCCCCATATGCAAATTGCCAGTAACATTGGGTGGTGGTATAACAATTGAATATGCTTCACGCGGGTCATTTTCATCACCATGAAATAGTCCTTCCTTTTCCCAGATTGCATACCATTTTGATTCGGCAATTTTTGGATCGTATGATGCTGACAATTCCATATTCTACCACCTGTTGTTGGAAATATTCCGTGTAACAATAATAGCTATGTTAATTAGTGATTACGATATATAGTGTCAATGAATTTTTTTAAAGAATAAATACCCCAAAAGGCTACTGCATTATCCATATTTCCATTCCAAAAATATCAATGCCTTGAAAAAGTCTTTTTTTGAAAGTAGCTTTCAAAAAGGCCTTTATCAATTGCTAACAATCGGTCGCGGATATCAAGAAGGCTTTTTTGATCGTACTGTTGAAACTCAAAGTAATCTAACATCCATAAATATCGGTTTATAAGGCGCGGTACAATATTTGATTGTGCTATTTTTTCTTTATCCAGCGTCTGAAAACTTGCCTCTAATTTTACAATATCCTTTTTTATAGTTTCAAGCTGTGATGAATTGAGCTGTCGCTTAACATAAAAAATATCATGAATATGCGCCATAACCGGAACCCACTCGCGCACATCAACGCATTCAGGTTTATGCTGCTTAACCAATTCTAAAGCTTCAATAATAGGTTTTGCCGATAGTAACTGGATATCAATCTCGGATGGATTAAGTAAAAACGCTTCCCTGAAATAAAGCAATGCCCGGGGAATATCTCCGGTATGATAATAACTTTCAGCTAAAAGCGATAATATACATGCGTTACTCCGGTAGGCACTGCGAGCATACTCTAGTGCTTCAATTGTATGCTGATACTCACCCAGTCTGATAAAGCATGTACCCAGTTGCATAAGAAGCTGAAGGTTATCAGTTGGATTTTCTCTGTCATTGAATGCAATGGTATAATGCTCTGATGCAGTAAAAAAGACAAACCGCATTGCCTTTTGATATGCAGTTGAAGATACAAGCCCTTTTTTTTGTGCAAAATTTTCAAACTCTTCCCATTGTGTCATAAGAAAATCCGCAGTTTCCTTGCCCTTTGCAAGCTCTCCCATTGCTTTTTTTCTTGAATCCCAGAAGCGTGCAACTCTGTAGCTTTCAGCCAACCCCGGATAATCAGGGTTAATGGTCATAAGATCATCTATCTTTTTAACTGCCTGTGTGAAATCACCCGACTCAATAAATACATATGCCTCATTAATACCTTGAAGCAAGGGATCATCAAAAAAAGTTAATTGTCCGTTTTTATCCATAATTAAATTTCAGTAACTGCACACAATTTTTTTATATTGGAATTATGAGTGAAAACAATCACCTGCCTGTTACCAGCCCACTGCTGTAATGTTTTAATAAACTCACCCATTGTTTCTTCATCCATAAGCACAAATGGATCGTCAATAATTAACGGCAAATGAATGTTTGGCAATTCCTGCTGGAGTAATTCATACAGAGCAAAGATTGTAGCAACATATATACTGTATTTTAATGAAGCATTGGGTGTATTAACTGAATTAGTTATTATTTTCTTTATATATTCTTCATCAATTTTTCCAAACCTATTTTGGGTAAATTCCTGTAGCATTATCGTAACTTTACTTGCTAATATATCACATCTATCCTTATAATAACGCCGCATCGCTGTATCAAATGAAGTTATAATGATATTAATAAGACGATCTTTTTCATGTATAGTTTTCAGCTCTTTTTCCAGATCAGCTATCTCCTGTAATATACCATTCTTTTCATCGTCAAAATCAATAATCTCCTCAGGTATAGTATCAAGCTTATTCTGCAATGAAACCAGTAAAGCCTTTTTTTCATCCAGTTCATTCTGCATACTCATTTTTATTGACATGCTATGCTCTGCAGATTCTATTGCCATTCCAATATCTTCTTGCAGAGTATGAAGTTGTTCATTCAACATCTTTAAATTGCTTTCAAGCTTTCTTTTTTCCTCTTCAAGTATATCAATTGATGTACTCTCATCAATTTCTTTCTGTATTGTCAAAAGGTCTATCTGCTTTTCATTATATTCATTATATTCTTCAAAATATTGTAATAAAAATTCATAAATTTCATCAATGGTTATCCCATCAAGTGATATGCCATTCTGATTCAGTAATGTCTCTAATTTAATCTGATATGTTTCTTTTTGTTGCTGTAATGGTAAGACTATTTTTTTAAACGAATGCATCATGACATAAATAAGGTAATACCCTATACTTGATATCTGAATCAAAATTAATAAACTTACCATCAACCAGCGATGCACCGAAGTAATTCCAAAAATTGGTTTTAAAAATACAAATAGCACCCCTAACGCAAGTAAAATATTAATTATTAACAGGTTACGTGCTAGCGCATGATTTTTGCTTTCCTGCCCAAAAATAACAGTTTCTATCTCCTCAGAAATTGCCTGTATCTGCCGGTATATGTTTTGCATTGTATGTATATTGTTCCTCTTTTCCGAGGAAAAGTCTTTAAACTGGGGATATTTGGTAGCTATCAGTTTTGTATATTTTTCTATAGTTTCTATCTTTTCTTCAAGCGCTTTTATCTGGTCATTAACATCCTCTATTTGCTTTTTAACATTATCTATAGCAACCAGTGTATCCATATACCTATTACAGGAGTCTATCTTTTTCTGGAGTTCATTAATTTCACTGGTATATGACGCAATTTTTTCATTAACTTCCTGTATTTCTGCACGATGTTTATTTTGTTTCTGTTCCTTAAGTTGTAGTAAATCAAGTTTTGTTTTGCAATGTTTTATTTTGTTCTGAATCTCTGCCAGCACATGAGCATAATTGCCTGTTTTGTTTAACGTATCAGTAAACAACCTGGAAAACGCACAGTAATATAACGACCTATCCAACAAAAGAATTGATTTTATGCTGTCAGAAAAATCTTTACTGTAATATTGTGTATCAAGCGGTGAAGGAATATACGAAACAATTGAAAATGCATCTTTATTAAAAAGTCCGTGCAACGTATGAATACAGTGAACGGACAAGCTCCACTGACTTACAGTCAAAGGGAAAGTATCTTCTTTAAGACTGCTGCCATTGAAAGCAAATTCAAATATTTTTAATTCCTTATTGCCTTTTCTCTGAATATCAAGTTTTGTTTGGCTGCATTCAAGCGTAAATGTGGCAAACATTGTATCCCATGCATCGTTATCAATTAATGATGGATTTTCAGGATACAATGTATCAATAAAGCTTTTTGAAATGAGTGTTTTGCCGGAATTATTTTTGCCAAAAATAAAATGAATCCCATCATTAAAATCTGTTTGTTTGCTTTCTGCAAATCCAATTTTTGATACTATACTCCGTACTAACTTCACAGATCACCTTTATAAGTTGAACAGATATTTTCAATATCATTGATAATGTCCAGCATTATATCTCCAGCAACATTGTCAAAATTCTTCTGCAATTCAGTAAAAAAATAGCCTTTGAGTGTTTTCTCATCTTTATACATAGCACATATAAATTCACCCGATAGCTTTGAATTGTCCTTAATCATTACACCAGCACATCTGTTACATATAGCCAATATTTGATTACTGTCAAATGAGCGGACTCCTTCCAGTATACAGTGTAACACAATAGAAGGTTTGTTATACGGCTTTAGCAGGTTTTGCAACTCATCATTTGAATGGATGCTATCGCACTGTACAGTCAGCGATTCAATCCGTAATGAATTTACTGTGATACGTTTTATCTGATGAATTTCATTATTCATGACAGTAATTGAAAGGACATATCTATCACCCGTTTCCTCAAGTGTTACTGCCTCAGGACTTCCGGGATATGCTCCAATAATTTTATTCTTATACTTATACATTGAAAAATTATGGTGATGCCCCAGTGCATAAAAGTCTAAGGGCATTGATTTTAACAGTTTAACTGAAATCACATGGGAATCACCAGTAGTATGATTATTTTCTTCAAGGTCAATATGGAAAACACCAATATGGAAACCTTCCCTGCTTGCCTTTGTAACACTTGCAATGTCATTATTCCCTCCATAACAATACACTATCTCCTTATCAAGAACAAGATCACAGTAATTGTTGGAGCTACCAAATAATGTAACCGTAGAAGGAATTTCACGTATTACATCTCTATTACTGCCATCCTCCAGCTCCGCTTCGCCGGGAATGTATATAATTTTTACGCCTTCCTGTACTAATGACTGCAACAGGTCTTTTATGGAACTATAATAGGGATTTTGTGCGATAGTTCCTTCAAATAGATCCCCAGCAATAATAAAAATTGAATGCTGCTTAGCAATCATACAGATCTTCTGGAACGTGGCAAATCTGACACTATCATCAATATAGGGCAGTGCCGTATCTGAACCAAAGTGTATGTCAGACATCAACAAAATTGAAATCATTGTTTATATTTCACTTTCACGCACTTACTTATTTTTAAGTTATTATTGCTTCAAAATATTTTATTATCAACTATTTGCATACCACCACAATAAGCAGCAGAGTATACATTACATAATTTTTTAAAAAAATTCTGAATTATACTTGCAAATAACGACACTTTGGTCAAACATAATTTAAAAAAATGATTGTATAAATACTATTTATTGTGATTATTGGTAAAAGTGCTGTAGCCCTCTTTATATAAGGGGATTGACAATAATATAAAAATTAAAACTGAAAGCATAGTAATAAAGCAATCAGCATACTGTAACAGTGGTGCATTATTACCACAGAAATAATATTAAAATCTTATAGCAAGGGAAAATGCAAGGAATTAATTCAACGCCAACTGTAATGGAAATCTCAACCAATTTGCCACAGGAAAGAACAGGCATTGATAGAATAGTTGGCAACAATAAAACTATCATTTCTCTTAAAAACAAAATAAAGCAGATAGCTGGCTCAAAAGCTACAGTCATGATATTGGGCGAAAGCGGCACCGGCAAAGAACTTATTGCCCGTGCAATTCACGAGGAGAGTCAGAGAAAACATAATCAGTTTATACCTGTTGATTGCAGCACACTCACTGAAACCATCATAGAATCGGAACTGTTTGGCCATATTAAGGGAGCATTTACCGGCGCTGATAAAAATAAAAAAGGACTGTTTGAGGAAGCCAATGGTGGTACTATATTTCTTGATGAAATTGGTAACCTTAAACCACAAATACAGAGCAAGCTCTTACGTTTCTTACAGGAACGTGAAATCAAACCGGTAGGATCAAGTAAAATAGTAAAAGTTGACGTACGGATTATCAGTGCAACGAACATCAATGTGGATGAAGAAATTGCGCAGGGGAATTTCAGAGAAGACTTATACTACCGCCTCTCTGCAATTGAGCTTCATATACCACCATTACGTGAACGCCGTGATGACATACCAGTGCTTGCTGAGCACTTCATACATATGTATACGCATGACCTCCAAAAAACTATTATCGGTATACGTGATGATGCATTGGAGCTGCTTTCCAATAGAGAATGGAAAGGCAACGTCCGTGAATTACAAAATGTAATCGAACATGCAATGATTGTTGAGGACGATACCATACTATCAAAAGACACATTTATGCAAATTTTACCTGAATATAAAGAAGGTATATCACAGGAACTATCGCCCCTTAACCTTTTTAAAGCTTTAGAAGATTTTGAAAAAAAACATATTCTTTATGTGCTTTCACTTGCGCATAATAATAAATCAAAAGCAGCCAAGATGTTAGGAATCAGCAGAAGTGTATTGTATGAAAAACTAAAAAAATACGGGATACACTAAAACGTTATTTCAACAACACATCAAGGTCATCTAAATTAAACGGCTTCATTAAAAAGAAAAGATTTTGATCATTTCCGTGTTCACTGATAAATGAAGACATGTCATGCCCACTCATTATAAATACCGGTACGTTTGGATTAAAATTTCTTATTCTATTTAACACATCCTTGCCATTTATATCAGGCAAGATGAGATCCAGAAATATGCAATCAAATCGGTTGGGAGCATTCTGTATCATTTCAACAGCACTTAATCCATTATTGGATATAGTAACTAAAGCGCCACTGTCCTCAAAATAAGAGCGTAACAACAGACATGTTTCATTATTATCATCAACAACTAATATTCGTTGATATCGTGGTTGTTTTATAATTGCAAGGTCAGGCTGTTTGATGGCAGGTAATAAAATTGTAACTTTTGTACCTTTTTCTTCCCGCGATAGTGTTATGTGCCCTTCATGATTTTTTATATGACCAAATGCAATAGCAAGGCCCATACCGGTATGCTTTAACTTATCTTTTGTGGTGAAATATGGCTCAAATACTTTGGGAATCAGTGAATCATCAATCCCCGTTCCAGAATCAATAATATCAATCTGAACACATTTTACATATTTTTTTCTGACTTCTGCTGGCAGAAATTCATTGCTTACGTACTTTACTTTAATTTCAATTTCACCTTCTGTACCAATTGCCTCTGCTGCATTGCGCAGTATTTCAATGAACACCTGTCGCAGCTGGTTAACATCACCATATACTTTATACTCAGATTCTTCAAATTCTTTTTTTATGATGATCCTGTTATGCAGATTGGGTGTAGCACCTATAGCATACATTATGGGAGCCCGAATATCTAAATACGATGGATTATATAGTTGTCCACGGGCAAAGCCTAACAATTGATTGGTAAGTGTTGCTGCTTTGCTTGCAGCTTCAAATATCCTGGTTGCAAAATGTCTGTTGGGATCTTCCGTAGACAATTTACGTAAAAGAATCTCGGCAAATCCTGATATACCAGCCAGTATATTATTAAATTCATGCGCTATTCCCCGTGCAAGCCTTCCTACACTTTCAAGCCGTTTTGTTTCAAGTGTTTCCTCTTCCCGCTTTTGCCGTGCCGAAACATCTTCAAGCATAACAACAAAGCCTTCAGGTTCACGTGAAGAACGCATGTATGGGAAAGCTTTTCCGGCAAAATAAAATGTGACCTCCTCACCCTTAATTTTAACGGTATACGGGAATCGGGGAATATCCATAATACGGCCACGCACAACTTCTTTAAAAATAAGATCAATACCATATTTTTGAATTTGTTTATCTTTCCACACATTATAATTGGGAATCATAGTATCTACATGCTCAGCGATAGCTCTGAATGTCATATTCTGCCGCTTGATATATCCCTCATTGTCATAGAGCAATATTATATACGGCGAATGTAGAAATAGATTTTCTGAAAAGTAAAAAGCCTGTAGCATCTCTTCTTCTAAACGCTTGCGCTCGGTAATATCGCGTATTACTGCATGTATTCGGATAACCGTATCACCCTGTTTGATATAAATATTTTTCTGTTCAACCCATATAATTTTACCATCAATTGTTTTAACTTCAAAAACAAGCGATGGCACCAGAATCCCATCTTTTATATCCCGCCAGTGCTGTAAATATTTTCTTCTGTGTTTTGGGAGCACAAAATACGAAAGGTCGCGTAGTGTTTTTGCTCTTTTTATTGTAAACCCCAAACGTTCAATTGCATTAACGTTTGCATACTGTATAATACCAGAAGGATAATCAACCGAAATAACAACATCCGGAAGATTATCAATAAGCTCTTTAATCCTGAAATTTTTGTCAATAGAATGTTCCATATGATTATACTAAAATCTTTTGATACTATTTATTCATAATAATAGCAACTCCTACATAAATAAATAGTTTATCCTTTACATATAGTTGGGTAAATAACACATTCAGTTATTCCTACACAATATTTCTTATAAACATCAACATTTTTTCAACTTTATGCTATAGTATATGAAAGGGATTGTCAAGAATAAAGTATTTTGATATATTGTATAGTGCCGTTATTACAAGACCCGCAAAGACGTGTCAATCTAAAGAACAACAACGTCATTGCAAGGCCTTAAAAGGCTGTGGTGATTGTTAAAAAACAAGATTGCTTCAGCTCTTTTTAGGTTTGCGATAATACAATGAAAGCCATTCTCACTCCGACAAAATCGGAGATGAAAAAGGGGGAAGAGTTTACCTCATTATCCTGATAGGTAGTGAGGATAAGTGACACTCATTATGAACGCTATTTTAATGGGAGGTAGTATAAAAAATGGGTAGATTATTAATTTTAGCAGGGATACTGTTAATCATAACTGGAATCTTATTTCAAGTATTCCCTAAATTTTTAGGGAAACTGCCAGGTGATGTGATGTTTAGTAAAGGTAATATAACCGTTTATTTTCCTTTTATGACTATGATTATCATAAGCATTATTCTAACTATACTGTTGAATGTATTCTTGCGTTTTTTTAAATAACAGTAACTATCGCTCAAGTATATACACTATGATGTTAATTTAATCTTTATAAATGTAATTATTCTATCAATTTTTTTATTATTGACAGTACAATTTATTGTATTGATTTTATCTAAAACTTATACTATATACTTCCTTTATTGAGTATCACATCCAACATACAGGGTGATGAACAATGCATACCATAATCCTTGGCGCAGGTGTCGTTGGATATCAGATAGCCGAACAGCTTATCTCCGAAGGGAAAGATGTAGTGATATTTGAAAAGAATCCCGAACGTGCCAAATTCATATCTGAACATCTTGACTGCATGGTAATAAATGATGATGGCACCAATTTATCTTCGTTAAAACGTGCAGGGACCAAAGATGCCTCAATTTTTATTAGTGCAACCAACTCCGATGAAGTAAATATGATAGCCTGTGGTCTTGTTGCCAGTGAATTTAATGTCCCGCTGAAAATTGCCCGTGTCCGTAATATTGACTATTCTAAATCAAAGATTATGGGAAAAGCCTTCTTAGGCATTGACCTGATTGTCAATTCAGAAGTTGAAACAGCTCGACAGATAGCAAACACTATTGCACTTGGTGCAGATAGTGATGTTATGTTCTTTGAAAATACTGACCTTCAGATGCGCAACATAGTAATAACCAGAGGGTCATACTTTGCCAATAAAACAGTTAAGGAAATACGCAAAGGAATTTCTGAACCATTTCTTATTTCAGGGATAATGCGCAATAATGACTTTTTAATTCCAACAGGCGATACTTTAGTCTGCGAGGGTGATAATATCTATTTACTGGCAACACAAAAGAATTTTACTCGTATTTTTATACAAGTGGGTAAAAAGCAGGAAAAGATTGACCGCATTGTAATTATTGGTGGAGGTCGTGTTGGGTCTCTTGCATGCCAATATTTAATTAGAACTGGAAGAAAAATAACTGTAGTTGAAACTGATTATGAACGATGCAAATTCTTAGCTGATAAATTTCCGGATGCGCTTATCCTGAATGCTGATATTTCTGATGAAAGTGTTTTCCATGAAGAAGAAATAGCAAAACATGACCTTATAGTTACTGTCACCGATAATCAGGAACTCAATATGCTTATCAGCCTTTATGCAAAAAGCATGGGGATCAAACGGTCAATTGCTCTTGTCACAAATTCAAGCTATTTGGCCATTGCTTCACGATTAGATATTGACGTAACAGTTAATCCTAAACTCAGTACCGTTGATGCAATAATGAAATTTATCAGAAGAGGGAATATAAAAAGTTTACATAGCATTTTTCATGGACGAGCTGAAGTTATTGAATTTTCAGTTGATGAAAAGAATCCTTTAGTTGGCAAACCTCTCAAAGATATGCAATTCCCTGAAAATTCCATTATTCTTTCAGTTGTACGAAATAACAAAAATATTTTACCTCATGGAAACATTGTTATAGAGCCTAATGATCTTGTTATAATAATTGCAGAAAAAACATCCATACCTGAGCTTGAACGATTTATACAGGGCTAACGGAGTTTTAAGCAAGTGAATCCTTTATTGATTTTAAAAATTTTATCATTTCTTCTTATGATTGTATCTTCATTTATGGCAATACCGGCTGGCATTGCATTATTTCATGGTGAATATTCTAGCTTTCATGCTTTTGCCTTTATCATTGCAGTAGTGATACTAGTTGCTGCAATTACACTCATACTTCTTCGTCATAAAAAAGTTGAAATTCTTACAACTCGTGACGGTTTTCTTCTTGTTACGTTTAGCTGGATATCTGCTTCAATTATTGGTGCTTTTCCATTTTATATATCAGGATCAATACCATCGTATACTGATGCTTTTTTTGAAACTGTTTCAGGTTTTACAACAACAGGTGCTTCAATTCTAACCGATATTGAATCTTTGCCCAGATCACTACTTTTTTGGCGCTCACTAACACACTGGCTTGGTGGCATGGGTATAGTAGTTCTTGCCGTAGCAATACTACCCATGATGGGTATTGGTGGGCTACAGCTTATTCGCGCTGAAGCTCCTGGTCCAACAGTTGACAGGATTTCTCCCCGTATTACTAAAACTGCAAAAACATTATGGTTATTATATATTGGATTTACTTTTCTTGAAACTCTGTTACTTATGATTGGGGGAATGGATTTATTTGATAGCCTTTCTCATACATTTGGTACACTGGCAACAGGAGGCTTTTCAACAAAAAATGCAAGCGTAGGGCATTTCAATTCAGCCTATATTGACGGTGTCATTACCGTTTTTATGCTTATTGCTGGAATAAACTTTTCACTGCACTATCGTTTATTGACAGGAAGATTCAAATCACTTGTTCGCGATACAGAATTAAAAGTTTATTTATTAATATTTATTACATCAACAACATTAATAGCCCTCTCATTGTATGGTACTACCTATCAAACTATAGGAGAATGTGTACGGTTTGCATCATTTCAGGCTGCTAGTATCCTGACTACAACCGGATTTGCAACAGCTGATTATGAACAATGGGTCCCATTTGCTCATACAATTCTTTTCATCCTTATGTTTGTTGGAGGGTGTTCTGGTTCTACTGGTGGTGGCATAAAGGTTGTACGGCTTGTTATACTTTTAAAACAGGCACTCAATGAAATGAAATTACTAATTCACCCTCGGGGAGTTTTTGCATTAAAAATCAGTGGTAATATGGTGAAAAAAAATATTGTTTATGCTGTTATGGGCTTCTTTTTCCTTTATATAATGATTCTTCTTGTTGTTACGTTTGTTATAGCATTTGACGGGCATAACATTACCACATCATTTTCAACAGCTCTGGCCACATTAGGCAATATTGGCCCGGGTTTTGCAAATGTTGGCCCCACAAAAAACTATTTATTTTATGAAAGTTATATTAAATGGGTATTGTCATTTGCTATGATAATTGGGCGTTTAGAACTGTATACTGTTCTGGTAATTTGCATACCTCACTTCTGGAAGCGGTAATAATTACTATATACAATAGTTACACGTATAATCTGTATTATACCCAGAAATCATATTAGAATCAAAATCTTGAAAAATAATTCTTGACGCAAAAAACAAATTTTGCTTGTGTTCAAATCTCATTGGTATACTACTACTGTACAGTTTACTTCACTTATTATAGAAGGTAAAAACAATGCCTAAATATTCACTGAAAGATATTATAGAGCGCTCTAAAGGGTGGCTTAAGCACCCATATAGCCGCATTGCATTTATAATTTTTATAGCTATATCATTATACCTGATAATTTCAGCTATCATTGTGGTGGTTTTGACCAAACCCGAAAAAGAAATTAAAATCCCTGATATTGTTGGCAAGCGCTATGCTGATGTGCACAACAGCCTTATCCGTAAAGGATTAAAGCCGCAGCTTAAATTTTATGATGTCCACGATATTGACAATGACATTATTTTACGCCAATACCCAGAACCAGGGGAGATAGTATCTGAAAACAGCACCATACGTCTTTTAGTCAGCAGAAGCAATTTAACCATTGATATGCCCAGCGTGGTTGGTATGGAATTGCCTTTTGCTCTCAATAAGCTTAAAAATCTGCATCTGTACGATAAAACCATATCCCTGCGTGTTGGGGTTATTTCCTATATACCATCCGAAAAAACTGCTGACAACGTGGTTATTGACCAGAGCCCAAAATCAGGTGAAAAGATTGTACTGGACCGCAAGGTTAACCTGCTTGTATCAAGTGGAAGTGCCACGCAACCTGTTATGCCAAAAGTTGTGGGTCAGTCAGTTGACCTGTGTTTTCCTCTGTTAATGTCAAAAAAAGTAGATGTTGCATTTACAGTGGTGCCCACCAATGACATTGCACAAAGTGGCATCATAGCCAGTGTTACCCCACAGGAAGGTCAGCCTATCACAGAAGGACAAACAGTAACCATTCAAGTATACTATTACGAAATGAAGGATAAACCTTATTATGCATATGAACGTCTCAAATACACCGTGCCTGGTGATGAAAACGAAGGCCTATACGAAATATATGTAAGCGATAATAAATCAAAGAGGCTGTGTTTTTCGCAAAATTTGAAACCGGGTAACACTATAGATTGTGTATTCCACCGTACAGGCAATGCACGTGTATACGTTATGTGCAATAAAAAACAGGTTAAGGTGTTAAGTTTTGATGTTGAAGAATTTGACTGATACCATTGTACTATCGCCATCTATTATTGCCACTGACCTTTCAACCCTGGGATCAGTGGTAACAACATTTGACCATTCCTGCATGCATTTTCTGCATATTGATGTGATGGATGGTAGCTTTGTACCCAACATTACTATTGGCCCCGGTTATATACACAACCTTAAGCAACACACTGATATACCACTTGATATACACCTGATGATTGAAAAACCAGAGTTATCGCTTCAAAGCTTTATTGACTGCAAGCCATATTTTTTAACCATACATTTTGAAAGTACCCGTCAACCGGTACGCCTGCTGCAAAGCATAAAAAATTGCGGTATAAAAGCAGGTATTAGCATTAATCCTTCCACACCTGTTGAACAGCTTTTTGATATCCTTGCGTATACAGATATGGTGCTGCTTATGTCAGTTGAGCCTGGATTTTATGGGCAGTCATTTATTCCTTCATCTTTGAAAAAGATAGAAAAGCTCAATACATTCATTCGCACCAATAATTTTGCTACTATTATTGAAGTTGATGGTGGTATTAACGAAGACAATATTGCTGATGTTGTAAAAGCTGGTGCTACCGTTATTGTTGCTGGCAGCAGTGTGTTTAAATCTGCAGATGTAAATAAACAGGCACGAAAGTTACTGGAAATAGCAAAAAAGGCACAATTATAAATCCAATAAAATTTGTATGTGCTTTAAGAATGTGCTAATACACTACTATATATTTCAATACATAGTTTTTTTACATTAATTTATGTAAATTTGAACAAAATATAAAATAGTATACACCCCCGCCA
>JBFLZD010000043.1 GCA_040756435.1 Spirochaetota bacterium
ATGAACACTTAGAACTTTTTCAATCATATGCCGCTGTGTACAAATTACCGCTTCATACTTTCATTATAAATTTCATAAACTATGTGCTTTCGTATAAACATATCCCGGTGAAAAGCTATAAACGGTTACAGTATAGAAAGCGATATCAAGCCTGGAAACGCGTACATCTGTATTTGTATGAGAATGAGTATGAGTTTGTGATGGATGTGCGGAAAGTCTGTAAGATGTCACTGGCTAAGATTATAGCCTATTGTGTAGAGAATTATCTGTATGATTATCTTGCTGCCTTAGACAGTGAAGAAAATACCGATAACTATCGCTTTAGTGGCTATACATTTTCGTTTTATTTAGAAAATGGGATACCATGTTGTCAATTTTACTGGGGACCACCGCCAGAATTGGTGAAACTATCCACCCAATAGCAGTCAAAACTAAAGTAACTAGCCTAATAAGTAACATGAATATAATTTTACATTGCTAAAAGTATATCAGTATATTAGCTGCTGTACTTTCTCTATTGCTATATTTTTATTTCATTGTTAAGATGTGGTTAATTTGAAGGTTATGGTTAAACATCTTAACAATAGTAATAATTTTTTATAGAACTCTAAAAAAAACACTTAGTTGAAAACATCGATCAAAAATGAAATGTCGATGATAATATCACTTACGGATAATCTTAGTAAAACATTATCACACATTGACTATGCAAGAAAATAGAGCAATTAATTCTTTGAAAAATGCTTCACCAGTAATACCTGATTCCCTTTTTTATTAAATTTGACCTCATCAAAGATATTGAATGCCATCCGCAGTCCCCTACCATGAGCCAGCATATCTTCATCAACGGTATTCTGAATTTTCTGTATTATTTCACGATAGTTAAAGCCATTCCCTTCATCTTCTATTTTATACATTACCTTATTACTGTTTAATAAAAATTCAATAGTTACCTTTTTATCTTTATAGTTAGGATCTTTTTGCCTGCTTAATACAAATTCAAGATAATTTCCATCAGCTGTGGCTTTGGTTTTTTCTTCAAAGCTGATATTTAAATTTCCATGTTCAATTGCATTGATAATAATCTCACGCAATCCTAATTTTATTGCACTGGTTATCTGTTTGTTAACATATTTTGGCAAATTAAGGACCAGCCTGTTGCAAATTTCCTCAGCAGCTATTAAATAATTCCCTATTGAAAGGCGCATCTTTTCGGCTTCAACATATTTCAGCATATTTTCATCAAGTACCGACGCTGCCTTCATTAATATTTCATTGCGGTCATCAATAGTAATGTGCTCAATACGTATGTTATATTCACGCGGTTCAAGGGTTCCCCGTGATTTTAATTGTGTTTTTAGATTAATGGGCTTTCCTTCATTAAACAACATGTTAATTTTTTCTTTTATAATCTGCAAGGAAAGATCGCTTTCACCTTCAGGCAAATATAAAAGATCATACAACGACGTTGAAGATTCTTTGCCTTTTATAATAGCCAGCTGTTCATAGGCGGTTCGGTTGGCTGTGGTAATATTTAAATTTGCATCAAACGAAATAATGCAATCATTGGTGCCTTCAACAAGGAAACGGTATTTTTTTTCGGAAATACTTATAATCTTATGGGCTATCTCCAGTTCCTGTGCATACGTAATGAACATGCGGGTTACTGATGACATGAAAAATACAATCGCCAGCGTAATGCCAAGACTGAAACGCGAAAAATACACATTGGGGAAAAAATCATAAAACACATGCGTATGAACATGCAATGTATCAATTGCAGCACCAGCAAATGCACAAAAGAAGCCCAATGAAGGGAATAAAAGGTATTTATAGTTTCGTTGAACAATCATATCAGTGATAACGGCAATTATACTGTAAACAATATATATTCCCAGCAATCCATCCCTAAGTGCATAAAGGATGCCTTCCTGCCCTCTTCCGTAATCCGCTTCATAATGCATCCAGGTTGTTTTTGGTTTTGTCAGAGAAATAAAAAGATCAGGATATAGATATGCACATAATGCCACAATAACAGCATATGCCAGACCCACATATGCCAGCACCTCATTTAATTTTTGCCAACGCTTATTCAGAATAAGCAATTTATTTAATGAATAAGGAAGAGCAAAGAGATAGAAAAGCCCTGAAACCTGTTCTAAACGGTGGAAGTGAACAGATACAGAGCGATTATGCAGCCATCCGCCAAACGACAAAATCATTGTTTCACTGCCAACAAACAGCATTCCCAAAAAAGCAAAGAACGCAACAGCAAAATATAGCGAATTCTTATATCGCCAGTACATATACACATATAAAATAAATCCACCAAGAAGTATTCCAAAACAAATTGGCGGCAATAAAAACTGAACCAGGCTAACAGGCACTTCAAAACTCATACTCTTCCTTTTTTAATTATTATTTATTTCTTATTTAACTTCAAATCTCACCATCGTTACAACGTTACTCGTTGATAGGATAACATCAAAATACTTATCTGGTTCTAAATATGTTATCCTAGTCCGTCCATCATTTAATGGAACCTCTTCTTCAGGTGTCCCCATAATTTTGAGTACCTGGTCTTTGGTCATACCAATATTTATATTTCTGATCTTTCCACCTTTCCATTCCGGATAAAACAGTACCTGTCGTATCATTTCCCTGTGGAACACAAAACCAAACTGCAGGTAATCAAAGATAATGTAATCTTCTTCTTTAGTTGGGCCCCTGTCAATATGCATTTTGATTGGAACGCCATACTTACAAAAAACCTTTGAGTGACGCGCACCAAGCTGATCAATTAATTCATCTGCTGATGGTGTTTTGTCTGCAGCAATAAAAATGAAAGCTATCGCCACAACGGCCATTACGCCTAATGCACGCTTCATATGAAGCCTCCTTAAAATTTTATTATAGTAAACAACATATTCAAGTATTGTGCCATATATGATTATTAAAAGCAAGTAATAATTTTTATTTTTTTGGCGATAGTTACTGTTCAAAAATTTAAAGGTGTCAGAGCAATTCAACATGGAATCATGTCATTGCAAGGAGTCCCCTTGTAACGACGAAGCAATCCCTTATTGGATATCTTCCCAGTGACGTTTAATTACCCTCATTGTGAGCCTTCATAAAGTCATATCAAACCAAACTCACTGTTTTAACAACTATTTTGATTAACTTACTCAGTAACTATCGCACAAATTTTATTTTGTAAATTTCATAATATTAGTCTTGACTAATTATATTATGTTCAGTAATTTGTATTGTAGTATATATATAATTATAATAGATAAAATGTGATGTTGCCATGAAAATGAGACGAAGACAGGGAAACCCTTTTAATGTTAGTGATTACACCAATACCTCTGGTGATATCCCACTTTCGCCCAATATGGAAGATTATATGGAAAACATCTCAATGCTTTTAAAAGAGCATGATGTTGTCCGTGTTAAAGATATTGCTAAAAAACTCAATATAAAGATGCCCAGCGTAACCGCTGCATTGCAAAAGCTTAAGGAAAAAGGACTTGTTGATTATGAAAAATACGGGCATGTGCAACTTACTGATAAAGGCAAAGAGGTGGCCAACACCATCTATGAAAAGCATTCTTTTCTTACAGAGTTTTTTAAAGATATACTCAGCATGGATACACATGAAGCAGAACAACAGGCCTGCAAATTAGAGCATCATCTAAGCAATGACGCCAGTAACCGTATGCAGCGTTTTGTGGAATTTTATAAGCAGGAACAACTTGATGGCCAGCAATGGATTACAAGGCTTGATAGCGTACTGGAAGAAAAGCGCTTAAGTGAGCTCAAAGAAGGCGAAAAAGCAGAAATTATACGGATATTAGGGAGTGGTCCTTTAAAAAAGCGCTTGCTTGAAATGGGATTCAGAAAAGGCGAAATCATTCACGTTATAAAATATGCACCATTGAAAGATCCTATTGAAATTTCAATTAAGGATTTTTTACTTTCTATTCGTGTTGAAGAAGCACATTCTATTATTGTAAAACCATTGGGAAACCAAAACCATGACTAAAAAAAGCATAACCATTGGCCTTGTTGGCAACCCCAATTGTGGTAAAACAACACTGTTCAATGCTCTCACCGGTGCACGGCAGAAAGTTGCAAACTGGGCTGGTGTTACTGTTGAGCGCCGGGAAGGTTTTTTTCATCATAAGGGATATACCATCAAGGTTGTAGATTTACCTGGTGCATACAGCCTCACTTCATTAAGCATGGAAGAGCTAATAACGCGTAATTTTATTTTATCCGATAAGCCTGATTTCATTGTCAATGTAGTTGATGCAGGCAATTTAGAACGCAACCTATACCTAACCACCCAATTAATTGAGATTGAAGCTCCTGTTATTATTGCTCTGAACATGATTGATGAAGCATATGATAAAGGACTTACCATAAATACAGAAAAGCTAAGCCAGCTTTTTTCAATGCCTGTTGTCCCTACGGTAGGAACTAAAAATATTGGCATTGAACAACTTAAAGATACCATTGTCGATAGTTATGAAAAACAATCGACACACCGTAAAATTGTAATCCCCTATGGTAATGACATAGAACAGGCAGTTCACTCATTACAGATAATTATTGAAAAAAATCCTGTTGATTATCCATCCCGCTGGTTAGCTATAAGCCTGATAGAAGGTGATATTGACGCTGAAAAGAAAATCAGCCATTTGCCCGTTGCTGATGAGATAATCAAAACAACTGTATCTATCCGCAATAAGCTTATTGCAACTTTTAATGACGATATTGAGACAGTATTATCTGACATGCGATATGGATTCATAAGCGGAGCCCTGAAAGAAGCAGTCCGCAAAAAGCCCGTTAAACGGTATGACATAACACAAAAAATAGATTCCATCGTACTAAATAGATACATTGGCTTCCCATTACTCTTTGTCATACTCTTCATTTTATTTCATCTCACATTTATTTTAGGTGAATACCCCAAACAGCTCATTGAATCAGGTGTGCAATGGATGAGCAATCTTTTTGCAAGTATTATCCCGGGCGGACAACTACAAAATCTTATTGTCCAGGGAATTATTGGTGGCGTTGGTAGTGTTATAGTATTTTTGCCAAATATATTAATTTTATTCCTGGGTATAAGCTTCATGGAAGACACCGGATACATGGCACGCTCTGCATTCCTTATGGATAAAATCATGCACAGCTTGGGATTACACGGAAAATCTTTTATTCCGCTGGTGATGGGTTTTGGATGTAATGTGCCTGCAATTATGGCAACAAGAACGCTAGAAAATAAAAGAGACCGAATACTAACAGTGCTTATTAATCCATTTATGAGCTGTTCAGCCAGGCTCCCCGTGTATATTCTTTTTGCTGGGACCTTTTTCCCCCAACATGCCGGTATCATAATTCTTTTTATATATGCATTAGGTATTTTGCTGGCATTCATTTCGGCAAAACTATTTAACAATACAATTCTTAAAGGTAAATCCATGCCATTTGTTATGGAGCTTCCACCATACCGTATGCCTACGGCAAAAACCATACTTATTCACATGTGGGATAGGGCTTCCAGTTATCTCAGAAAGATGGGGGGAATCATTTTAGCGTTTTCAATTATTATATGGGTTTTGAGTGAATATCCAAAACCCTATCATATAGAACAGGAATTTAACAACCGCATTCAAATGAATAAACAGGAATTTACATCATCCATATCATCATTGCAAAAACAGCATGCAGATCCACAGGTTATTCAAGAATTGAATCAAAAGTATTCTGCCATTCTTGAAGATTTAGAAATTCAAAAGCGACAGGAAATGATAAAATATACTTTCATTGGTAAAACAGGTTTAGCAATATATCCCTTATTACAACCTTTAGGATTTAACTGGCAGATGGGTGTTTCTCTTACTACTGGTTTTGTAGCAAAAGAGGTAGTAGTAAGCACCATGGGCGTTTTATATCATGCAACTGATGATGAAAGCAATCAAAATCTTTCACAAAAACTCATAAATCCCCGATATGGTATATCAGCAGCAAGTGCCCTTGCCTTCATGGTATTTGTTATGATATACATTCCCTGCCTTGCAACAGTTATTGCCATTGCCCGTGAAATTGGCACAAGATGGGCAGTTTTTTCAATTGTCTATCAGGTTTTTGTAGCATGGTTGGTGAGTTTTGCTGTTTATCATGCAGCACGGTTAATCATTTAATCGTTGCCCTTATCTGAATTTAAATGTTTTTTTGACTTAATCCTTCCTTAAGAAAATTATACATATACAACCCTTAAAGCTGTATATACAGTGATTTTGCCTGGCATTCTTTACACACCTTTATTAATATAACATGTATAATTTTCCATTTTCTTTTAGCTTTGACCTCCCAATTTCTCTATGTATTCAATATCTTATGACATTCATGTTATTTCATGAATGGATTAATTCAATTCCACCAACAACTATATAGAATATTCCTTTCTCATTAAAATCTTTAAATATCTGTAAGCAATTCAGCATACTAAATTACCTTTATCATTCTTAAAAAATCCTTCACCTGTTTTTCATATTCTTTTCTGTTTACTACAATTGATTTTGAATGCGTTGCTCCCGGACAAATCCATATCCTTTTTATCCCAGTATACGTGTTATACAAACGTTGTGCATGTTCAACAGGAATATCAGTATCATCACCTCCATGAATAAAAAATATTGGTGATTTACTATTGTTGATTATCGTCACTGGTGATATTTCGGAAAAAAACATTGCACCCCGTAACCTACTTATTATGCTTGCTGAATACAATAACGGAAATGCTGGCAAACTAAAATCTTTTTTAAGACGATACGCCAGGAGTTCACTTAAATCAGCCATGGCTCCATCAACAATGAAAAAGCTGCATCTTTCATCAATGGCAGCATATAATAAGCAAATTGCCGATCCCATTGACTCGCCATGTATGCCAATAATGCTATTTTCACCAGTTTTCTTGCTAACCCAATCAACACACGCCTTTACATCATATTTTTCATATTTACCAAATGTTGTATTGGGACCACCACTTTTACCATGGAATCTACTATCAAATAACAATGCATTAAACCCCAACGAACGGAATATTTCAAGATACTTGACATCGCCCATTAAGGTATAGGTATGACCATGAATAAATATAATCGTTTTGTTGCTACCTTTTGGTATGTACATTACAAGCAGTTTATATCCATTAGGCGAATCAATAAAGAATTCCTCTTTGGGGAGATTGGCATAATAGTGTTCCGTAAATCTTTTAAATTTCAATTCATTACGATATGTCTCTTCATAATCCCACACTTTAGGTGTAATAACCATACTTGAAAAATAATACCCAGCAGCAAAAAGAACTGAAAGTATAACAATGACTATACTAATCAGCCATACAATCCTTTTTTTCATATACTATCTCCTAAACTGTTTTGATAAAACGCGATAGTAAATTTGGAACATTTGCTTTTGTACCATGCAGTTTTGCTAAAAATAACAACTTAACTGATTTCAAAGGTGATAAATTTACTAACCGCAACGGATTTACCTTCATTAATTTAAACATAGCAGCAGCCGAAGCAGCCAGGTCATTACATTGTCCACTGACATATACATTACGCTTACCCAATTGTTGTGCCAGTATGTCATACGTTTCTTCAATAGCACAATGTCCTGCAATCAGTACTGGCTTACGAATGTTTTTAATCAATTGTTTATCATGACCTTTGCCAATAATAAGACTCCAGCCACCCTTCCCATTATAATCGTGATATAACACCTGTAATAGTGTTAATGGATTATTGCGACACCCTTCCTTGCAGCATAACTCTTTTCCCATAATAATGTCAACATCAGGGGGAAAGCTTTCATATAGGTCAGTGGGATAGTGTTTTTTATATTCTTTAATACTGCCATCTATCCTGATATCCATAATAGATTTAACTCCTTTTGCAAAACCCTTCTTTAATGCTATGTGAAGATGCGGCACATCTTTAACATCCAGCCCAAAAATACGGGCCGCAACAATATCTGTAGCCACAACATTATCTCCACCTATTAACACTTTGAATGGTATAACACAGGTATCGGCCAATTTGGTTACGGGATAGTGACCGTAGATAGTACCTTCGATCCCTTCAATAAGAGTCAAATCAGGCTGTACATAACCAAGGATATCCACAAGTTTATAATGAAGATTATAGTTATGATCGTATCTTCTGTCATTATGCCGGGGGAAAGCCCATTGATTCTTTACTCCTAACGTTACGATAGCCATAGAGTGTGTCTTAAGTTTTGGTACATTTATATATAGATTTTCATTTTTGCCGTGAATAAGTTTATCTACAACTGTTATTGGCATTTCAAATTTAGTCAGGTCATAGCCCTCATGATTATACTGTGATGAAGATTTCCCCTTAAATTCAAAAAGCACTGTTTTATCTTCATCCAGATAGATAGGCCTGGCACCTGTTTTACGGCATATATCTGCATACCCTGTTATTTCAAAAACAAGCCGGGTAAAATTACACTGCGTTGAGTTTTCCATTATAAAGACATTACGCGCACCAGCTTCAAACCAGTAGCGCACAACTGCATCAATTACTTCAGGCCTGGTGAAACAATATGGTTTACCATCAATTCCGTTTGGTTTAATATACACATCTTTACTGCTTTTAAGAAGTGATTTGCCACCAGCTTTATCAAAAATCTCTTTTACTGCAGCCTGTATTTCCTGACGTAGATCATGATTCAGCGGCTTGTAAACAGTAAAGCTTTCATTTTGATGAGGTGCGTTTAGTTTACGGACATACACTGTTGGCATGGCTTTGGACTCCATACATAAATTTTAATTTCAAAATCAGCAATAATCCCTTAAAAAATTTAATAATGAATATAGTGTACACCCCGCCGCCTTCGGCGGCGAGGTGTACACTATTTTAATATTTTATTCAAATTTCCATATTTAGGAATAATTAGTGTTTCAAAATCATTATTCTACATACATTACTCTAAAGATTTTCATGTTTTATGATTATTTCATTTTAATTATTTGTTGCTCAAACGTCAATGTATAAATTAATATTACTTGAAAATAAAATAATGTTTATAAGAAAAAGATGATAACTAAAAAGAATTTTTATTGGGCACTTCTAAAAACCACTTTCATCATTACAGATGCAATAAAAAGAAAGCGGTTTGATCCTTTAGATTGTGCCCACAAGGGAACATCCAAAAAAAACATTTTTTAGAATTTCCCTTATTTTTAAAAATAGATTTATCAAAAAGTATCCTTTACAAAAGTCCATTTATTAAACCAGTATCTAAAAAAATTATAAAGAGCTAAAATCCTGATAGTATTACTTATACATGTGCTGCTCTGTTATCCCAAGTCCAATTTCTTCACCAATTCTGTGATTTTTAGATCCGATGTATTCAGAGAGAAGCAATCTCGCCGTTTTACAAATTTTCATGACAAGCCATAACAGAGTCGTCTCGATACATTTCTGGGTTTGCTTGGAACACTTGACGACCGTATTGTGAATATCGGTCGCCGAGTGCACACAAAGCATGTGTATCAAGGTGACCGCAGTACATCGAATCATGTCATTGCAAGGTGTCACAATAACGCCTTAAAAGATGAAGCAATCTAATGTTATCTACCTTAGAATGCTTTGCTTCGCTCGCAGTGACAGGAATAAAGTCAGGAAGAAAAATCCTAACAACTATCGCCATAAAACTATTATACTTAAATAATTAATACATTGACAGTTTAATTTTTTTGCTGCATAATGAGTGAAACCAAACAAATGTGTGATAACGCCATGCATGTAAACATTTATACATTAGAAGAAATATACAAAACGTATGAAAACCTTGAAGACCATATTTCAACCAGGCAAATAATACGGCGTTTTTCTGAAAACAAAAATGATATTCGTATGCTCACGCTGGATGAGTGTAACCTGAAACACTGCAAAAATATTCTTGATTTAGGATGCGGGTATGGCTTTTTTACAGAAGCGCTGAGCAACAGAATTTCACCCCAGGCACATGTAACTGGCATTGATGTCATTGGTGGTGAAAACAAAAAGATGTTTCTTTCAACCTGTGCACAAAGTGGCTATATGGCAACATTTATTGAAGACACCGCAAACATCATAACATCATTCCCTGATGAATCCTATGATTGTGTTATTGCAAGCTACTCACTGTATTTCTTCCCCCACCTTATTGAACATATCGCCCGAATATTGAAAAATAATGGCATTTTTATTGCTCTTACACACAGCGAACATACACTTGAACAAATCACAACGCTATTTATGGAAAGTATCCAGCATATTTTACAAATGGGCGATAGTTCTTTACATATAATCAAACTATTTCAAGCATTCTCAGCTGAAAATGGATTTGGAAAATTGCAACTGTACTTTGATTATATCACCTATATTCGATATCCAAATAATCTCATTTTTAAACCACACGATATTGACCACTGTATACGGTACATTCAGAAAAAACAGTATCTCTTTTTTAAAGATATTGCTTCACTGCAAGCAGATGAATATAATGCTCTCATAGATGACTTCTATAATCGTCTGCGATGGTACGCAACTTCATATAATCAGTTTGTAGTTAATAAAGACGATGCCATATTCATTGCCCGCAAGCTCAAGAATAAGGATGCAGCATCATGAAGAAAAAGCGTATTTTTTGCAGTTATTGTGGCGCACCCATAACGGTGAAATTTATTGATGAAAAATACCGCGACCATTGCGACAACTGCAATACTACATTCTATGAAAATCCACTTCCTGTTGCATCATGTATTGTCATAAACGATAATCGCGAAGTATTGCTGGTTCAGCGGAAGCATGATCCATACAAAAATATGTGGTGTCTTCCCATTGGATTTGCTGAAACAGGAGAATCAATTGAACAGGCAGCATTGCGTGAATTAAAAGAAGAAGCAGGTGTAACAGGTGAAATAGTACGCATCATAGATGTGGATACTGTTGCAAATTACTTTTATGGCGATTTAGCAATTATCACATTTGAAGTAAAACAACTATCGCCAAACATAAAAGCTGGTGATGATGCACTGGATGCAAAGTTTTTCCCGCTTACCAATTACCCGCCACTTGCATGGGAATCAAATGAAAAAGCACTACAGAAATTCATAGAAATGTATAAAGATGCATGGGCAATGATTGATTCATTGAAAGTCATTCAGCCTGGTATCACAACACATCACGATATACCAAAAGAAAAATCCAAACAGTATCAACTCATTGCTTCTATTATTGCCAGCCTTATAGAATCAGACATTGAATTATTCAATTCACAGTGGGATAGCGAAATTCCAAAATATGATTCCAGCGATTATGCACTCCTGTTATCCTTACACCAGAAAGCATTGCAGACCATAAAATTATGGTTAACTGGTAACAGAGTATGGAAAAACTTCAGGGAATTCAGCGTTTTAGGAATGCAATTAAAAAAAGAAGATGTATCGTTACGAGACATCTTAAGTGCAATAGCCATAAGCAGAAAGTCAATATGGGTGCAGGTAATTGAAAAAAATATTCTGCATTCACCACTTGAAATCTACACAGCACTGGAAATCAATAACCGAATAATACTGTTTTATGATAAGATTACATATTTTATAATGAAAGGATACGAACACTCAATATAAAAAAGGGGCACTTTTATATGCCCCTTTTTATTTATGCTGATTGTTTGCGCTTCTTTTCTTTTATTTTTGCAAGCACCTTTTCCTGCATTTCACGTGGTAGAGGAACATACTTATCAAATTCCATGGCATAGTTTGCCCTTCCACTTGAAAGGCTTCGCAATGTTGTAGCATACCCAAACATTTCCATAAGTGGCACAAAACCATTAACCTTCTGTGCTCCCTTTCTAAAACGCCGCATAGCCTCAATTTTACCACGCCTTTTATTTAAATCGCCAATAACATCGCCAATATATTCATCAGGAGTATTAACTTCTATCTTCATCTGTGGTTCAAGTAAAATTGGTTTTGCTTTCATAAATGCATCTTTAAAACATATGGATGCACAGGTTCTGAATGCCATATCTGATGAGTCAACCGGATGGAAACTGCCATCAAGAAGAACGACTTTAACATCCACAACAGGGAATCCAGCTAATATACCTTCTTCCATTGCAGCATGTATCCCCTTCTGTATTGAAGGTATGTATTCATTAGGTATAGCCCCACCTTTAATATGATCCACAAACTCAAATCCCCTGGCAGGATTTGGTTCAATTCGGATAACACAATGTGCATACTGCCCCTTACCACCTGTCTGTTTAACAAATTTGGTTTCCTGCTGGGCTTCAGTGGTTATGGTTTCTCTAAATGCTACAGACGGTTCACCCACCTGTACATTCAGGCCAAACTCTTCTTTTAACCTGTCCACCATAATTTCCAGGTGAAGTTCACCCATACCTGAAATTATGGTTTCGCCTGTTTCTTCATCAACTCGCACATTGAATGACGGGTCTTCTGATGCAAGTTTGTGCAGCGCAATACCCAATTTTTCTTCTTCTTTTTTTGATGTAGGCATTATCTGCAAATCAATGACTGAAGGCGGCACAAAGATGGATTCAAGCAACAACGGATGATTGGGATCACATAATGTATCGCCTGTTTTGGTATATTTCATCCCAATTAATGCCACTATATCACCAGGGCCTGCTTCTGAAATTTCTTCCCTGTCTTTGGCACGGATTCGCATAATTCGGCCTATACGTTCATATTTACCTTTTGTTGAGTTAAATACCTGCATACCGCTTTCAAGTTTGCCTGAATATATGCGTATAAATGTCTGCTGACCTACGTATAGATCATTAATTAATTTAAATGCTAACGCAGCAAATGGTTCATTTGCTGAAGGATGTCGTGTATGGGTTTTTTCCGGGTCATTGAGGTCAGTACCCACAACAGCACCAATATCAACCGGTGAAGGCAAATAATCAACAACTGCATCCAGTAAAAGCTGTATACCCTTATTCTTGTATGCAGCACCACATAATACCGGGGTTATTAGCATTTTTAATGTTGCTTCACGCCCGGCCTTTTTTATTAGTTCGGCAGGAACTTCCTGTTCAGCTAAGTACAGTTCCATTATCTCATCATCAAAATCAGCTAACTTTTCAATAATGTGTCTGCGAGCTTCTTTTGCCTTTTCTTTGTAATCGTCAGGTATTTCTACAACAAGCCTTTCATTTTCTTTAAACACTATTGCCTTTTGTTCAACAAGGTCAATACAACCTTCAAAGTTATCTTCAGCACCAATGGGAATCTGGAATGGCACCGGGTTTGCATCTAAATATTTATCCATCTGCGAAACAACTTCATAAAAATCAGCACCAACACGGTCCATTTTATTAATAAATGCAATACGAGGTACTTTGTACCTGTCAGCCTGATTCCATACTGTTTCACTCTGAGGCTCAACACCGCCAACCGCGCAGAATACAGCAATCAATCCATCAATAACACGTAAAGACCGCTCCACTTCAACAGTGAAATCAACGTGCCCTGGGGTATCTATAATATTGATACTGTGGTTTTTCCACTGGCATGATATAGCAGCAGAGGATATGGTTATCCCCCGTTCCTGCTCCTGTTTCATGAAGTCCATTACAGCCTGGCCGTCATGAACCTCACCCAATTTTCGTGTTACTCCGGTAAAATACAAAATACGCTCGGTTACAGTTGTTTTGCCTGCATCTATATGTGCAGCTATACCAATGTTTCTCAGTTTTCTAAGTGGCATAGTTTTTTACTCCTTACAATACAATAATTTCATTATCAGCAAAATGCTCAGCTGACCGCTTATTACTATAGTGGAATTGATGTACGCTTTCTTTATAATCTAAGAGGAAGAATACCACTAAATATGGTCGGTCATAGTGATAAAGATAGCAATCCTGTCAACAATTTTAAAAATTTTTTTATATTTTTAAATTAAAACTTGCAATATTTTATTGTTTTCGGTGAATTTATTAACAGTAACTATCGCCAAAAAATATTTGGGCGATAGTTACTAATAATTTTGCTTTGTTTCCCCAACAAGAGGGAATTTTGGAATGATATCCAGTACTGAATTTAATTTAACGGAGGAGATACATGGCAGGCGACAAATCTCAATCTATATTTGGCAATCAGATTTCCAAACATGCGTACAACAAATCCGTCAAGCAGAAAGAACGTTTTGCAAAACAATTTGGATATAATCCACAGGATACTTATCCACTTTTTGCTCAACCAAACCCGGTATTAAAAAAATATTTTAACCTGCATACCATTTCGCAGGAAAGGGGTGCAGAAATTGCAAAATCAAAATCAATCATTATTGGCACCATCCGCATGGGTTATGGGCATTATCGAATAGCTATGGCAGTTGCATCAGCAGCACATTCTATGGGGTTAACACCATACTGGTTTGATCTGCTGTCATTTGATACTACCGGTGCCCGAATAATAAAGCATTTAGAAAAGCTGTATTCACTGGGTTCCCGCCTTTCACAGCAATTTTATTTGTTTAATAAGTTATACTGGGAGCATCTCACCGCAATTGGGTTCAAACGCCTACCCTATAATGCAAGTGACCAGAAAATGACCGAGCTTTTTGCAAATATATATGAAAATCTTCCCCATTCGGTGCCTTTTGTTGCCACGCATGCCTGGGCATCTCAGGCTGCCATTCATGCTGGCATGAAACGTGTTGTCAATATGATACCCGACAACTGGCCTCTGGCACTGCATCTTTCCGAAGGAGCGTTGCACACCGTGCAGACTCCATCTGCCTATTATGGGTATAGAACGCTAAAAAATATGGGCAAGGGCAATGAAATCTTAAACCCTATGCCAAAGGATAGCTTGTATTATACTGGCCATTATATTGACCATGAACTGGTTGCCAATATTGAAAAAGACTGTGCCGCACGTTTAAACAGAATGAAAGCAAAAAAACCGCGACGATTTTTGTTAAGCATTGGTGGTGCTGGTGCACAACAAAAGCTGTGTATGGATATAATTCAGCATTGCATACCGCTACTGGAAAATGAAAAACTTACATTGATTATAAATACCGGTGACCATAAAAACATTTTTGATATGATAATTAATACACCACTGAACCCAAAAATTCAGTGTAAGACATATACTCAGTGGGCTGATACAGAAAAATTGGTAAGTTCCCTCAGCACAAAGGATATTCCTGGACTTCATGTGGTATATAATGAAAATATTTTTTCCGCAGTGTATGCCACAAATCTTTTAATGCGAGTGTCTGACTGCCTTATTACCAAGCCCAGTGAACTTGCATATTACCCAATACCAAAGCTTTTTGTTGCAAGGGTTGGTGGTCATGAAATGTGGGGTGCAATACGTGGTGCTGAAGTTGGCGACAGTACAGTGGAATGTGAAACTACTGAACACACATTACAGGCACTGGATTTATTAGTATATGATGATGACCTGCTTTCTATGTACTGTAATAATATAATAAAAGCTAAAAGTATAGGTGTGTATAATGGTGCCTATGAGGTGATTAAATTGGCTTTAGGGAGATAAAATATATTTTAAATATGTCTTGTATGCATCAACGTGTTCGGCCGTTTAATGATTCTATAAACTCTCTTTCTTTATGTTAAAGGGTGGTTTTTTTATATCATCACAATAGGGGTTGAATGGCTATTACTTCAACCCCTACTTGCGAATCAATTAATATTCTCCTTCTTCAACCTTTACTGGTAGTGGAGGTTGAGATTCAACAGGTAAAAACCTCTAGTCAGTGGAATAATCACCAGCACTATGATAGTTTGGACAATAAGTTTCACAGGTATGGTTACTTCTGGAACATTAGCACACAATAGTGTTAAGAGAAAAGGCGTAAAGAATAATGATAAAACTGTTGAAAACGAAATTAGTGAAATTGATAACGCTAAATCACCTTTAGCATAATATGTCATCAGATTTGAAGTAACTCCGCCTGGGCTAACAGTTATTAAAACAATACCAACATAAATATAGGGGAATGCTTCAAAAAAGCCTAATGCCTTTCCAATAGCTGCTGCAATAAATGGCATAACAGCCCATTGTAAAATTGCACCAGTTATAATCCCTTTTGGTTTTGTAAATACAATTTTAAAATCATTGAGTGTAAGTGTTAAACCCATACCCAACATAACAAAAAATAGCATCAACACTATTGATGTTTTAAAAATTTTATCCAGAGGCAATTGTTGAGGCGCTTCTTGAAAACGAGCAAAATTATAATATTCATCATTTATTGATAGTTGTGATTTAAGCAATTTGAAATTCATTTTATATTCTAACATTTTTTCAAGTTCTTCGTATGCAGTTTTCAAATCATGCTTAAGTATTTCATTTTTTTCAGGAATTGATAATATATAAATTTCACCAGTTATGTTTCTGATAAAAAAAGCTTTGTCTCGTCATCATTACCTTTAATTATATCAGTCTTTAAAACTCTTAAACGTCCATGGCATTATAATTCTTTAGCCTTAGTCCAATCAATCTTTCTACCAGCTTGATTCAATTTTTTAATTTGATGCACATCTTGCTGAGATTTGGTTATACGTGAAAGTTTTTTATATACATCTTCATAAGCAAACACATCCTGAACAATAACTAAGGAAGAAACTTTAGCACTGCTGATATAGCAATAAACATAATACAAAAATAAGATAAAAACTTCATCCAAACCCCTATTAAATTATTTTTAATGCAGATTGGAAGCGTTATAAGAATGTTACACAAATTAAATCCAAAACTACACTTATATTGTATTACAATCATATAATATACATTATATTTTGTCAATTAATATTATTACTACTTTTTCCCATCTTTGTTAAATATTTGGATTATACTTTGCTTCTATCTTGATACAACATTGTATCAAAATCTCTGCGACAAGATGTTAGGAATTTATAAGCAAACGTCTTTTGTCAAACGCCAACAGTTTTATCTTGAAAAAAACTTTGAGGATGGTATTAGATGATAATAGCTATAGTTTATTGAGTTGAATTTTAATATAAAGAAAACCTCTGCTGTGGCTTGCAGAGGTTTTCTTTTGTTTAAATTTAATATAAGCAAGATTTACATGCCTGGAATGCTTGTAAACACTCCGCGTGGATCAACTTCATTGCGTAATATTTCAAGTATTTCCTTAGATGGAACTTCAGTTACAGGAATTTCTCCTTCAGGTTTCAGCAGTTCAAATCCACAAGCTAACTGGCACAGATCAAATGATACCCCCGGATGCAGTGATTTGACTCTCATACGCTTTGTTTCAGGTTCAAAATCAAACACTGCAGCCTGAGATATGACGCATACAGGTCCGTTGCCCAATAACCCGGCTTTCTTTCTGCTATCCCCACCATCCAAAAATCCTGGTGAAGTAATAAAATCAACTTTAGGAACAAATTTTTGTGGTGACTGCAATCCAACAAGAATCATACTTTCAGCCAGTGAGGAAAGGTCATTATTGCCACCAGAACCGGTTAAGCGGTGATCAGGTTTCAAGAAATCTTTACCAATCATGTGGGTATTTACATTGCCATACATGTCAATCTGTGCAAATCCCAAAAAGGCTTTATCAACATAGCCATTGTATAACTGGCCAAATGAATACGCCATTTCCATGATTAATGGCGACTTGCGCCATGTTGCAGGGCCACCTACTGACCATGGGAGTGCTCCTTCCATTGGGTCCTGTGCACCTGATTCATACACCAGTACAATATTTGGTGCATGGGTCTTGCGTGCCAGTATGCCGGCAATCATTGGCAACCCTGTCCCAATATAAACTACTTCATGATCTTTTATCTGCTTTGATAAAATATATGCAAGCATTTCTAATGGATTCATTGGTTTATCAGATCTATTTCCCATAAGTCCTCCTTAATTTTTCAATAATTTTAAAAAATAAATTTTAATAGAATCTCATTTTGCTCATATCTTCAGGCCATTCACCACTGGTGTATTCTTCATAATCAAAATCAACACCGATGTCTTCATTATCATACTCTTCAGCTTTGGTTAATCGGCGTGATTCAGCAATCCATTTTGCACCACCCAACTTTTCTATAAATTCATACTGATCCTTTACACCATAAACCCAGTATTCAAGGAAGTGCTGGAAGTTTTCATCTGACTTCATTGCATACCTGAAAGCCATTTCCCACCACTGACGTGACCAGTAATAGCAGCCAGGCATTTGACCGGGCACTGCACCAAAAGGCAACTCAACCACTGCATCTACATACATTGCTGGAATATATACACCCTTGTTGTTGTATCGTATATCACTTTCAGGAACTATCTCTTCTGCGGTAATAATTAGTTTACGGGTTGCTGCAGCCATTGCTATGTCATTTATTGCTGGCCCAAAGAAACGCGCATTTCCTTTTTTATCAGCAGCATGAACATGAATAATGGATACATCAGGATATATTGCTGGAATAAATACCACGGGATCAGAATCACTTCTTATTGGATTCTGCATAACCTTAACATACGGATTATATTTCAGCATATCAGAACCTAAAAGTTGCTTGGAGAATACCCCTGGCAAACCCAATTGTGCTGCTTTAAATCCCTGCGCCATTGTTCCATGACTCCACTCAGAAAGTATAGTTACTTTGCCAGCTTTGAGTTGACGGGCATAGTTGCGGTCAATACCTCGCATTTCAGCACCCAGATAAGAATTGTGCGAATAACGGCAACAGCCTGCATTAATCATGTATGAGTGATTGGTATTTGGTGAACTACAAAACTGCAGGTTCTTCTTCTGTTGTCGTATAACTTCAAAATATGATTGAATAGAAGTGCGAACATAACAAAAGCCGCCATCAGTCATGATATCACCATCATGGACGTATTCAGCAACAGCTTCCTTTAAAGACATTCTTTTATCTTTGCGCGATCTGTCCTTATTCAAATGGAACCTTCGCGCATCCTCAAAATCTACCAACCTCTCAAGAATTGAGGTATCAGTGATTTTGAGATTTTTAAGTGCTTCTTCATTAAAGCTGAATTTTCCCATTTACATCCTCCTGCGTTATTAATTATTTCAAAAAAGCTTTAAAAACATTAATAATTATAACATACAATTTTATATATTACAAAAATTATATTCAATTACCAACTGTTTGGTATTAAATATAATTTATAATATATTAATTTGTACTTATTATTTTATATATAAATTTGTCAATATTTTTGTGTATAAAATATTAGCATATAATTGTAATATGTATGTCATAAAAATTTGTATAACATTATAAGAATGTGTTGTTTTATCTTAGTCTATAATATGATATATTGCGTTATTTATATACAATGTACACATTATATTTTATATACATGTTTATATTTCTACTCTTTGACTCTTTCACGACGGGATAGTATTGCATCGGGGTCAATTTCGCCAACATGTTCAAATATATAATCTGGTTGATAAGGGAATCTATCAACCATTGCCAATGTTGTTACACCAGAAAGAACAAGAATACATGTCATTCCAGCTTCAGAGCCTCCTAAAATATCAGTATCCATCCTATCTCCAATCATAAAACAATTTGCCGAGTGAACATTCAGCTTTTTACGTGCCCAATACATCATTGCAGGATTGGGTTTCCCTAAAAAATAAGGCCTTACACCAGTAACTCTTTCAATTGGTGCTACCAGCGCACCACAGGCAGGTACCGGACCACGTTGTGTTGGGCCGGTTAAATCAGGGTTAGTAGCAATAAACCGTGCTCCTTCCTGTATAAGGTACGTGGCTTCTATAATACGGGCATAGTCATATTCTTCAGTTTCGCCAATGATTACGTAATCAGGGTTTTTATACGTAATAACAATACCATTCTTTTCCAGTTCCTGAATCAACCCTTTTCCTCCAATGACGTATGCAGAACAACCAGGCTTCTGATACACAAGAAAACTTGCAGTTGCCATAGCTGACGTGTAAAATCTGTCCTCATCAACATCCAGTCCCAAAGCAAAAAACCTTTCTGAAAGCTCTTTAGGTGTATAATATGAATTATTTGTTAAAAATAAAAAGGGGTAACTACCTTTCTTGAGCTTATCAATAAAATCCTTTGCACCAGTAATAAGTGAGCTTCCTCTTACAATTACACCATCGATATCAATTAAAAACGATTTTTGATATCCCCTGTCAACTTTCATACCCTATCATACCATTTTCAAAAATTGTTTTGCCAATTCTACTGGTATAGGCTTGCCTTCACCATAGTATCCCATGGATTCGTTCTTATCTCCATGGAAATCACTTCCACCGGAAATAAGCAAAGAATATTTTTTTGCAATATGTAAAAGATGTGTTACATCTTCATCACCATGCATTGCTGAATACACTTCAATCCCTGCTACACCAGCATCAAAAAATTCTTTGATTAATTGTTCACAGTCATCCCATGTAGAAAAACCAAGAGACACAGGATGTGCAACAATTGCAATTCCACCACTTGCTTTAATAAGCTGTAAAGCGCGGTGAAAATTTATTTTTTCTTTCTTAACGTATCCCGGTTTTCCTTTTACCATAAACCGAGTAAAAACATCACTCACTGTTGGTGCATATCCTTTTTTCACCAGCACACGAGCAACATGTGGCCTACCAGGGGAATTGCCCAGAGCTTCTTTATCAACCTCTTCATCGGTAACATCGATGCCATGTAGCTGCAAATCTTTTATAATTTTATATATCCTTTGTTTTCGCAACATTTGCAGATGCTCTAACTCATACCGTAAATCAGCATTGGTATAATCAATTCCCATACCCACCAGATGAAATGAACCATGATGAAAATCTATACTGAACTCTATGCCAGGTATGAGCGTAAATGATTTTTGTTTTGCATAATCAAGAGCCTCAGCTAACCCATCAATAGAATCGTGGTCAGTAATAGCAAGCACGCTGACATTATGTGCAATTGCATAATCAATAATACCTGTTGGTGAATAGATCCCATCGGATGCTGTTGTGTGACAATGTAGATCAATTAGCTCCATAACAATTTAACCTGCTTAAATATTTTTTACAATAGCACATGTGCTGAAAAAAAACAACCTGATAATTTTTTAAACATTTTTTACATATAATCACTACATGGCGAAGGACGGACAAGCATTAATAATTTTTTTAACGATAGCGCATTATAAACTGCATAAGCATTGAAATCGTTATCAAAATAACAGTATGTTAATTTATTCCACTTTAAAATCTTTTCTGCCCAATTATGCAACTCATTATCTGAATAATTTGATGCATACAATTGTGTTGAACCATGCAATCGTATGTACACAAAATCAGCAGTTACTTCTTCATAGTATGGATATCTTCCAGCAGTATCTGATATACACCATGCCACATTATAATGATGCAATAATGAAAAGGAACTATCGCACATCCATGAATTATGCCGTGCTTCTATGGCATAGCGATAGTTACCGGGTAATACTGACAGAAAATCAGAAACCAGTGAAGCATCAAATTTTAGTGATGGCGGCAATTGAATAAGAATGACTCCTAACTTTTCATGTAATAATGATGCAGAAGCAACACACGTTGTTACATCAGCATTAACATCAATAAGTCGTTTAATATGTGTTATATATTTTGACAACTTCACACTGAAACAAAATCCATGTGGAACCTTATTATACCAGTTTACATACGCAGAATCTTTAAATTGTCTGTAGAATGTTGCATTAATCTCCACGGTATTAAAGACTGTAGCATAATACTGAAGCCACTTTGACTTTGCAACTGCTACTGGATAGAAAACACCGCGCCAGTGCTGATAATTCCATCCTGAACAGCCTATATAAAATTGTTCCTGTTCCATACATTATTCGATTATACAAATAAGTTGCACCATACGATACAATTATCAATTACATCTTATAGCATGAATGATGTTAAATCTTATGTATACATTATAAAATACATTGTTGGATGTATTTATTCAAGTATTTTTACATATATGCTCTGACCCCTATTTTTTTTACACCCACCCAAGTATCATGGAATACTTCTTTCGATAATATTCCTCATACTTCATGAACACAGCCACCCTCCTGGCAAAGGTTTCCCCTAACTCTAAAAAATACTCATGATGGTCTATTGGTACACCTACATCGGCATTTTCATCTAAATATGCCTGTATACTGCTGTAAGTGTATGTAGTAGGGTCAGAGCATACTCTTTTTCGTATGGGATTATGCGCTAAATACCACAACAACCACAATAAATAGTGAAATCCATCTTTTGCAAACTGTATAATGCTATCCTTATACCGCTCATTCCAGAAGGGTCCGGTTCTACCGGTTACCTTATTATAAACTTCAGCAAACCGTGCCTTAATATACTGTACAATACGGGATATTGGTGCACCATCATCTACTGTGTGAATAACTAAATGTATGTGATTATCCATAATACAGAAGGCAATGAGCTTAAAGTGATACTTAGCCTTTGCTTTGTTTAGTATTTCTACAAAGCATGACTTAAAATAGTCTTCCTGCAACATAGATTTCCACTCTATGCAGCGGGAAGTGATGTGATAGGTTAACCCTGGTAGCTGTACACGCAATTTCCGTGCCATAGTATTCCTCCAAAAGATATAAATTGTTTATGTTCTATATATATAAACGCAGGAGTTTAAAAAAATTAACAGATATGTGGAAAAAATTACAATATTTTGCAAAAAAATCTAAAACAATGGGGTCCGAGCATCCTACAAAACCCCGAAGGGGTGACATTATTGTAAGGGGTCAGAGCATACTATCTTTACAACCCCATCACAACATCAAGAAACCCCGAAGGGGTGATATTATTGTAAGGGGTCAGAGCTCAGGCTCTCCCCATCTCTGCGGTCTCTGCGTGAGACTAACTGATGCATCACGTAGAGTACGCAGAGTTATTAGAGAGGTAGTGGGATTTGAGGGTCAGAGCCTAATAAGTAGATCCTGAATCAATCCTGAATTAAATTCAGGACATGGTTCAGGATGACACCCTGTTATTCACTACAAAACCCCGAAGGGGTGACATTATTGTAAGGGGTCAGAGCCTTTTTACAGTAACTATCGCATATATACATAAAAGAATTATTATGTCTTGACAAAATAAACCTGCTTCTTGCTACAGTATGTAAAATACTTTATTTAAAGATACTATTATGGAACTACCACAAGCTACTAATTTTATTGAGGAAATAATCAACGAAGACTTAAAAAATAACGTTTGTACATCTATTATCACGCGCTTCCCTCCTGAACCAAATGGCTATCTTCATATTGGACATGCAAAATCAATATGCCTTAACTTTGGTATTGCTCAAAAATATAATGGTACATGCAATTTGCGTCTGGATGACACCAACCCTGAAAAGGAAGATGTTGAATATGTTGAATCAATTAAACAGGATATTCAATGGTTAGGCTTTCAGTGGGATGGTGATGTTAAACATGCTTCAGATTATTTTGAGCAACTGTATGAATGGGCCAAAGAACTTATCAAAAAAGGGAAAGCCTATGTATGTGATATGAGCGCCGAAGAAGTTGCCGCAACGCGTGGCACCCCTACCCAACCTGGCAAAGAAAGCCCATACCGCAATCGCAGTGTTGAAGAAAATTTAGAACTTTTTGAACGTATGAAAAATGGTGAGTTTCCCGATGGTTCAAAAACATTGCGTGCAAAGATAGACATGGCATCACCTAATATGCATATGCGCGATCCTGTTATGTATCGCATAAAACATGCTGAACATCATCGTACAGGCAATAGATGGTGCATTTACCCCACCTACGATTGGGCACATGGTCAGTCCGACTACATTGAAGGGATAACTCATTCTATATGCACACTGGAATTTGAGGTACACCGCCCATTGTATGACTGGTTTTTAGACCAGATAGCAACTGGGCAGCGTCCAAAGCAGATTGAGTTTGCACGCCTCAATTTAACCTACACCGTCATGAGCAAGCGTATGTTACTCAGACTGGTGCAGGAAGGCTTTGTAAATGGCTGGGATGACCCCAGAATGCCTACCATAGCAGGACTGAGAAGAAGAGGTTATACCCCCGATTCCATTAAAAATTTTGCAAAGCTTGTAGGCGTTGCCAAAAAAGACAGTATGGTTGATATTGCACTGCTTGAACACTGCATACGAGAAGATTTAAACAAAAGAGCTAATCGTGTTATGTGTGTTCTTAATCCCCTTAAAGTGGTTATTCTTAACTATCCTGATAATCAGATTGAATATGTTGAAGGCATAAATAATCCTGAAGACCCTGCTGCTGGCACCCGGAACATACCTTTTTCCAGAGTACTTTACATTGAGCGTGATGATTTTATGGAAAATCCGCCAAAGAAATTTTTCAGGCTTTCACCTGGTGCTGAAGTGCGTTTGCGTTATACGTATTTCATAAAATGTGTAAACGTCATCAAAGATAGTAATGGAACCATTACCGAAATTCATTGCACCTATGACCCTAACACAAAAGAAGGATACGCACCAGATGGCCGCAAAGTTAAAGGTACCATTCACTGGGTAAGTGCAGAACATGCTTTACCCGCTGAAATACGGCTTTATGACAGATTGTTCACCAGGGAAGATCCATCTGAAGTTGAAGGTGACAAAGATTTTACTGCTTATATTAATCCCGACTCTTTAAAAGTTGTCAATGGGTATATTGAACCTTATGTTAAAGGCATACAGGTTTACACTAATTTTCAGTTTGAACGCTTGGGTTATTTTACTGTTGACCCTGATTCTAACAAAGACAAACTCATATTCAATAGAACAGTAACACTCAAGGATACATGGGCAAAAATAGTACAAAAAGAAGGGTGATTGGCTTTAACATTGTAGAACCCTGTGCAATAGGAAAATAGTTTAAAAAGCATGATGAATAGCACCAAAATTATTGACAAAATTTTTGTTTACAGAAACAATGTGCTATAGATTGTTTATATAAAATTGCCCGGTGGTGTAATTGGCAACACATCTGACTCTGGATCAGAGTAGTCCAGGTTCGAGTCCTGGCCGGGCAGCATCTATGTAACAGAAAATGCAGAGGAATACTACAAACCCTCTGCATTTTTAATTTAAGCTTTCTTTATCAGTAACTATCGCCATGTATTATATTGCGTTACTCATATTTATAATAACCTATTCAGGAATAATTTTCACGCGCCTTCCCTGGGTTAATGTTGACAGGCCATCAGCTGCTTATTTTGGCGCTGTTGCTATGATTTTAACAGGAGTGCTTTCTTTTGAAGAAGCCATTCTTGCTATTGATTTTAACACTATAGCTCTGTTACTGGGTATGATGATAGTCATAGCAACATTAGAACTGGATGGCTTTTTTGCCTTTATTGCACAAAAGACTATATCTTTTTCCAAAACCCCCTTACAGCTTTTATGGATCATTACGTTCACTACTGGTATTGCAAGCGCATTTCTGGTTAATGATGCAGTTGTCCTGATGTTTACCCCTATTATAATATCAATATGCAGATCAGCACAACTGGACCCAAAACCATATCTAATAGCCGAAATATTGGCTTCTAATGTGGGCAGCACAATGACAATCACAGGTAATCCTCAGAATATGCTTATTGGCATTTATTCAGGCATTCCCTATATATATTTTCTTCTTCATCTGCTGCCAGTTTCAATTATTGGGATGATAATTATTGTAATGTGCATCAAACGTATGTATTCACATACTTTTGAAACACAGCAGGTACTGTATTATAGCCAGAACGACTACGAATATAACCTGTCATCCATAATATTTTCTGTCCCAATTTTTATTCTTATCACATTCTTTTTTCTTCTTCATCACGTTCTTGATATATCAATCCCACTGATTGCGCTGACTGGCAGTTCATTAATTTTACTATTGGGCAAAATCAAGCCATCAAGAATAATAAAAGAGATAGACTGGGTTTTATTGTTGTTCTTTGCATCACTATTTATAGTAGTCAAAGGTGCTGAAAAAGCTGGAATCCTGTCACTATTCTTGAAGTTTTCTCACTTTACTGACAACCTGTCCAGCATAACCCTTTTACATGCTATCAGCCTTGTATTTTCACAAATAGTCAGCAATGTACCGTATGTGATTTTATTAGGGCCTACATTACAATATAGTAACAGCAAGATTATATGGTTAGCGCTGGCTTCATCATCAACGCTGGCTGGTAATGCAACAATAATTGGGGCAATGGCAAATCTGATTGTGCTGGAATCAGCAGCAAAATCAGGTGTTAAAATAAGCTTTATGGAATTCTTAAAGCCTGGAATACTTGTTACAATAATAACATTGATACTATCAATAGCCGTATTATATCTGTATTCAGTGACTAACTCCCTGTAATATTTTTTAATCTTTTGAATAATTTATTTGTTGACATTAATAATTAAATACCCTAATCTATTAATAAGTATTTTAACAAGTATTTTGCAGTTATGAAACATATATAACAGGATTTTTGTTACGGTTGTTAATTCATAATTTATTTGAGTAATCAAATGCAAATTGATATACACAAAGAAGGACCATTACTAATATTTACGTTAAACGGTCGATACGATATTTCCGAAGTGCATAATTTTGAAACGGTTTATCGCCATCATATTGAAGATAATCCAAAAATTATTGCGCTTAACCTTCGCGACTTAAAATATATAGATTCGTCAGGCATTGGTTCTCTGGTACGATGCATGAATCTTGCCCTTAAAAGCAATATTGAATTTATTTGTTATGATATAAATGAGAATGTTGAAAGTATTTTTAAGATAGCTAAACTTGACCAATTTATTTCTATATTGACACAGGAAGAATTTATAAAAAAATATATTAAAAAGCAATAAATTCTTTTAATGATTCTTTTTCTTCCAGCACATTAATTAATGCATCAACTACTTTAGGATCAAACTGAGTGCCTTTATTTTTAATTATTTCCTGTTTTGCTTCATAAAGCGATAGTGCCTTTCTATATGGTCTGTCACTGAGCATTGCATCCAGCGCATCAGCAACTGCAATAATTTTTGATTCAATTGGAATTTTTTCACCCGGCAGTTGATAATAACCTTTGCCATCTGTACGCTCGTGATGATACATTATAATTGATGCAATATCTTCCAGGTAATCAATTGATGATAATATCTTCATTCCCCGTATAGGATGGCTTTCCATCAGGAGTTTTTCTTTTTCATTGAGACGGCCGTTTTTCTCTATTATTTCAATGGGAATACCAATTTTACCAATATCATGGGCAGCAGCAGCATGGTTAAGCAATCGCATTTGCTCCTGTGACAAACCTAAACGTTTTCCAATTGCTAATGCATACTGAGCAACACGTATAGTATGCCCACTGGTATAAGGATCTTTATCCTCCATTGCACTGATTAATACTGTTATTATTTCAAACACTCTTTCATTTAGCTTTTCATCAAATGATGCTGTGGTGCTATTCTGCCTCATCATTAATTTCTGCATGTAGCGTAACACATTATCAAAACGCCCATTGTCAATAGAAAATGGATAGGTAAGGTTACCCTTTTCAAACTGTTTCAGAACTGTTAAAAGCGAAGCAGCAACATCATTGTATCGTTTATGCAGCATTTTACTAACAATTACAAAAGATATACTCACTGCCACTATGTTTGCCAAAATCAAAAGTATAATCTCGGAAAAGAAACTTATGGCAATGTATTTGAGAGCAAACTGATGTACCAGTAAAAACAGTACATTAATAGTAACTATCGCACATAATAAAATTAAGTATATTATGACGGTTAATTTTTTTCTTTTAAGGTATTTATATGTAAAAAGATTCGTCACATCCATAGTACTATTCTCACAGTGTAATCAGTAATTATAAAATACTTAAAATCATACCAGATTTCAAATTATTGTTATTTCTTTATGTGCGATAGTTCCTGTAAATTAATTATTGACGTTAAATGCATACTTAGTACATCTGTTTACAATCTTAATACACAACAATGTGACCATACTTTAAAAGGGGAGAAAAATGTCAAGAATACTTTCAGGCATACAACCGTCTGGAACGCTTCATATTGGCAATTACTTTGCCATGATGAAACCCATGATTGAACTGCAGCACAATAACGACCTGTTTTGTTTTATTGTTAATTATCATGCACTCACCAGTATTCACAATCCACAGGAACTATCTGAAAATACCTTAAATGCTGCAATGGACTTTATTGCATTAGGCCTTGATCCTGATAAAGCTCATTTCTGGGTACAATCTGATATCCCTGAAGTTACTGAACTTGCATGGATACTATCGTGCCACACCGGCTTAGGACTTTTAGAACGTAGTCACAGTTATAAGGATAAAATTGCAAAAGGCATTGTCCCAAACACTGGCCTTTTTACCTATCCAGTTCTTATGGCCGCTGACATACTGCTTTTCAATGCTGAAGTCATCCCTGTTGGCAAAGACCAGAAGCAGCACTTAGAAATAACACGCGACATAGCTGAACGGTTTAACCAGATGTATGGTGAAGTATTTGTGTTGCCTGAACCAATGATATCGGAAGATATTGCAGTCATACCCGGCATTGATGGGCAAAAAATGTCTAAAAGCTATAATAATACTATAAATATTTTTGAAGATGAAGCCACACTCAAGAAAAAAGTAATGCGTATAGTAACTGACTCAACACCGGTTGAGGCACCAAAAAATCCTGATACCTGTAATCTCTTTGCACTATATAAATTATTTGCTGAACCTGCAAAAACTGAAATACTCAGGGAACGGTATCGTAAAGGTGGCATT
>JBFLZD010000044.1 GCA_040756435.1 Spirochaetota bacterium
GAAAAACACCATGAAGAAGCTCATTAATATTTTGATATAATTCAATCAAACAAAAAACCCCGCTATATACGGGGTTTTTTGTTTGTATAACTCACCCACCAAAGTGACTACTATTCTTTATTGGATATGTTATTTTGTAATTTAAATGCCTTAACTGTATTTTTTAAAAGCATTGCTATTGTCATTGGCCCAACCCCTCCTGGTACAGGTGTAATGGCATATGCAATTTCAGAAACCTCATCAAACTTCACATCACCCACTAATTTTGTTTTACCTGGATTCTCAGGGTCCTCTATTCTGTTTATGCCAACATCAATAACAACTGCACCTTTTTTAACCATATCTTTTGTTATCATATGAGCCTTACCAACAGCAACCACCAGAATATCTGCCTGTCTGGTGTAATACCCTATATCCTTTGTCGCGGTATGGCATACTGTTACAATGCAATTTGCTCTGTCATTTTTCTGCACCATCAAATTGGCAAGTGGCTTACCAACAATATTGCTCCGACCAACAATGACTATATGTTTTCCTTTTATATCAGGCATTGTCCTCACAATCAGTTCCTGACATCCATACGGTGTACAGGGAATAAAGCAATCTTCACCAATGACAAGCTTTCCAGTATTTACTGGATGAAAACCATCAACATCCTTAAAAGGATCAATTGCGTTAATTATTTCATTTTCGTTAATATGTGATGGCAATGGCAACTGCACAAGAATGCCATTAACATTGTTATCACTGTTGAGCTGGTTTATGAGTGTTAGTAACTCGTGCTGAGTAGTATTTTCATCCAGCAGTATCTGTATAGAATTAATTCCTACTTCTTCAGAGTTTTTCTTTTTGTTGCGTACATACACTTCCGATGCAGGATTATTACCTACCAGAATGACAGCTAATGTCGGCTTTTTTCCGTACTTTTTTTCAAGCTTTTCTACTTCTTTTTTGACATCTTCTTTAATTTCATTGGCTACAGCTTTTCCATCAATGATTTTTGCCATGTTTACCTCATGTTATAGTATAAATTATACATCTATTACTATAAACGACTCCCACTCGTTATCGTTTATTTTTTCACATTTTACCTTATGCATCGTTACAGCTTTTGGATCAATATTAATATCATACCCATTTGTTATATAATCACCAGTACAATAAGCTTCAAAAGTAACCACATCATTGTTATATATAATTTGTATAGTTTCAGGATATACCAGTAGCCCTCTGGTATCTTTAATAAATATCAACTCATTTAAAAATTTGACAAGCAAAAGATCCAGGTAGTTATGCTGAAGCAAAACATGACATTTCTCTACTTTTTTCAATTTTGAAGGTTCTTCAAGACACACATGCAATAATGCTTCAGCATTTAATCTAAAGATTTTTTCAACCGTTTTAGCCTTACAGTGGACTGCTATATCCGCTAACGTAATATCTTCAACAAACTCAAAATATTCGTTACTATCTTTGCTCATCCTTTTATTGAACCTATTGGAATCATACGTGCAACAGGAATACTTAAACCCGCCTTGCTAATTGCATCAATAACTTCATCAATATCTTTATATGCAGCTCCTGCTTCCTCAGCTAAACCACTGAAAGACCGTGTTCTCACTGCAATTCCGTCTCTTTCCATCTGATTGGCTAAATCTCTGCCTTTAAAACGCTTCTTGGCTTGCTGTCGTGACATTACCCTTCCACTTCCATGAACAGTACTGTAAAAAGAATCTTTTGCCAGGGGTCCACCAACAAGAAGATATGAAGCAGATTGCATGCTCCCACCAACCAGTACTGGCTGCCCTATCTCCCTGTATGGTTCCGGTATACCCTGCATGCCTCTGGTGAAAGCCCGTGTAGCACCTTTCCTGTGTACCAGTAAATTTTTATTCTTGCCATCAATATCATACTGTTCAATTTTTGCCGTATTATGGCATACGTCATATAGTAACTTTATTCCCAATTCTTCAGGCGATTTCTTAAAAACCTGGCAAAGCACATCACGAACAATATGAAATATTAATTGGCGATTAAGAAATGCAATATTAATTGCACAATTCATTGCATGAAAGTAAGCCTGCCCTTCTTTTGAATGGAATGGTGCACAAGCAAGCTCTCGGTCAGGTATGTCAATATGATATTTTTGTTTCATGACTGATATAAACTGATCCAAATAATCAGTTGCTATCTGATGACCAAAACCACGACTACCGCAATGTATCATGCATGCAATTTGATTATTGCCAGTAATGCCAAACGCTTCTGCAATATCTCTGTTCAGAATATCATCTTTACGTATAATTTGAAACTCTAAATAATGATTACCTGACCCCAATGAACCAACCTGTTCTTTGCCACGTTCCCGTGCTTTTTGTGAAACAGCTTCAGGTTTTGCATTTGGAATACATCCATTTTCTTCACAAAACGTTAAATCCTCTTTTATCCCATAGCCGTGTTCAATAGCCCACTGGCAACCCTTAACCATTGCTTCATCAAATTGTTTGTCATGTAACGAGACAATGCCTTTGCCGCCAACTCCACTTGGTATTCGTGAAAAAAGCATATCCATTATTTGGTTAAGTTTTGGCGATAGTTCCTGAAAATGTAAACTGGTAATAAATAACCGTACACCGCAATTAATATCAAACCCTATTCCACCCGGTGAGATAACACCATCCTCTATATCTATTGCTGCAACCCCTCCTATTGGGAATCCGTAACCTGAATGCCCATCAGGCATGCACAGTGCATAACTCTGAATCCCGGGAAGCATAGCAACATTTGTAAGCTGTTCAAACACAGCGCTGTCCATACTACTAAGCAATTCTTCAGAAGCATAGATACGTGCGGGTACACGCATCCCCTTTTTATAATCCCTGGGTATTTCATATAAGCAATTTCCAATTTTTTTTGCTATGCCATTTACCATAGTTCCTATTTTTATTATAACATAGTATTACTCTTTTGCTACTGGTTCCTTCTGGTTTTGTTTTTGCTTTTGTACGGGTATTGGGCTTTTAATCATTTCACATTTACCTTCAAATACTACACCATCAGCTATTATAAGCTTTGATGTTCGTATATTCCCAAATAGCTTGCCATCGCTTTGTATTTCAATTCTGTCTTTAGCTTCAATGTTTCCGTATACCGTACCTTTTATAATAACTGTATTAGCTTTTATATTAGCTTTAACAGTAGCTTTTTCACCAATAACCAAAAAATCTCCTGAAGCAATTTCACCTTCAAAGTATCCATTAATTTGTAATGATTTCTCAAATGTTAGATCACCGTAAAACTCTGTATCTTTTCCAAATACAGTTGCTATCATTCCAATTTCATATACCGGATTTTTATTAACCTGAATAACTTTTTTAGCCATTGTACATACCTTCTTCAGTTAAAATAAACATTTATAATGAAAAATTCAAATTATTACAAAAGCAAGTTTGATTTTTGAGTTTAATTATACAAGCTAAATTTATAAAATATAATTTATTTTGTTGTCATTGTGAAAACACCATCCCAATCATCCGGGGGCGGAGTGAGTTTATATTGTTTGCACCTATCTAAATATAATTTTGATGGCCCGTCATTGGGATCAACTTTTAAAGCTTTTTCAAAAAAATCTATAGCTTCATCCCATTTACGCTTTTTATATGCATCTAATCCTGCATTGTATAACCGTAAAACCTCTTCTTTTTCTTTTGTTATCATAATTTAGCCTCGCTGATAATATTTTCAGTATGCCTCCAATCTACAAATAATACAATAATTAATATCTCCTGTCAATAAAGAATAATGCCAGCTCAGTCATAACATTCTTAAATTGGCTATCAGGAAATACTGATAGAAGTTTTACTGCTCTTTGAACATACTCAGCTGCAATATTTATACAATATTCAACTACATTATATTCCGTAGCTTTTTTAAGGACATAATTCCAGTTTTCATTATCCGGATGTTTTGCATACTTTATTAACAATTCTTTTTCTTTTTTCCCTACTATCTGCAATAGCCGTAACAATGGTAAAGTAATCTTGCCATTAATAAAGTCATTGCCTGCATCCTTGCCAGTAATCTCCACATTATTCAAATAATCCATTGCGTCATCAGTAATCTGAAATGCATACCCAAGTTGCAAACCACAATTATACAATATATCTGACTGCTCATTATCCATTTTTGCAACACATGCACCAAGCTTTGCACAGGCAGCCATAAAACGGGCTGTCTTCATTTCAATAATACGGTAATAATGATCTTCAGTTATTTTATCAATATTTGAATATTGTATTTGATACAGCTCGCCTTTCACCATTTCAATGGTTGCATCTACCATAATAGGAAAAAGGTCAGTACGGTTATTTCCTACAGCAATTTCTAGAGCTTTTGTATACATATAGTCACCAGCCAGCACAGCAACTTTTGGCCCATATAGCCTGGCAACTGTAGGCAAACCCCTTCGCAAATCAGCGTTATCAATAATATCATCATGTACTAAAGAAGCAGCATGAATTATTTCAGCAGCACAGGCAATATCAATAATGTCATCCGGGATAGAATTATTCAATCCACTTGATAAGATAATCATGGAAGCACGAATTTTTTTTCCGCTTTTTTTAAACGTATGCATACTGCTTTCGTCTAAAAGATTAATGCCTGTATATAATTTATTCTTTATAGCTTCATCTACAGCTTTAAGATACTGTTCTATAGGCCTAAGTATTGACTGCAAATCTTTTTTAGGGGTCATTTTTCAGTATTCCTTAATCAATCAAATGCGCTAAGACATTCACGTTGTGATTCAAAAATTTCAAATACTTTATCAAGCATAGTAGTCTGGAAAAGCTTAAGCAGGTTTTCATTTGTTATGACTAACTTTATATCACCTTCGTTTTTTATCTTTCTTTTGAAAGCAACAATTACGCCAAGTGCAGAACTACATATATGCTTAACATCGGTCATATCCATACAAATATTGTTATAACCATCATCAATTAATTTTTGTAATGCATTTTCCAGGTCCTCTGACATTTCCTGATCTATTCTTCCATCCAAGGTTATGATAGCCAAATTATCATCTTTTTTAATTTTCATATTCTACCTCTTGTATCAAATATTACTTTGTCATTATACATAATTATAATTCATATTAAATATAATTACAATAATTATTTTTAACGGCAACTGTTATGCTTTCAAATATTTTAAAGCTAACACCAGGGTACCATGAGACTATACTCACTGTTTGCATAAATCAAATAAAGCTTATAGAATCATTTCTTTCAACATTGCATAAGCAACGATACAAGCATATACATGTTGTACTCCCTTTATCTTTAACAGGCGTGCACATTCATTGATAGTTGCCCCAGTGGTATACACATCATCAACAATCAGAACCGATTTATCAATAATATCACTACTATCCTGAATAATTTCATATTTCTGATATGTATTAATAAATCGTTCATTACCACTTAACTTTTTTTGAGCGACTTTCTCATTTTTTATATACAATAAATTCAACACATCTTTATTGTACATTTTACCTATATAGCGCGCCATAACTTCCGACTGATTAAACCCTCTTTTCCATAAACGGTCTTTTGTTACAGGTATATATGTTATGTAATCAAAATGCCATTTCATTATATTAATTGCATCAGTACAATACTGTGCAAATAACCTGGCAATAGATTTATTATGTTTAAATTTCATAGCGTAAACCAATTTTGTGACTGGCTCCTCATATTTAAACAGCCATATACCATCATCCAGAAACCATTTCCGCTTGCCGTGTATTTTTTCTTCTAATGAAAAAACATATTCTCCGGAATAATTTTTAATATTCAGATTAATTCTACTTTTACATTGATTACAAACACCGTCACCATTGGATATTAGCTTCCCACAATAAGCGCAAAATGGGGGGAAAATTACATCTAATAGCATATAATGCAATAATGTTATAAATTTACTATTTACCATAGTTACGATGTAAGGCTGGATCCTGTATTCCTGCTTCTGAAAAACCTTTTTGCCGTATACGGCAACTATCGCATACACCACAGGGAATACCATCACCTGAAGGATTGTAACAACTTGTAGTCAACGAGTAATCCATCCCTAATGATAAACCTAATTTTATTATCTCACCTTTAGTAAGACGTATTAAAGGCGTTTCAATAATTATTGGATTGCCTTGTATGCCACTTTTTGTTCCCATTTGTACTACATTTTGAAACGCTTCTATAAACTCAGGCCTGCAATCAGGATACCCGCTGTAATCAACTGCATTAACCCCAATAAAAATGTGTGAAGCACCAATAGTTTCAGCATACGATAGTGCAATGGATAAAAATACAATATTTCTGGCAGGAACGTAGGTTGCCGGTATGGATACACCATCACCAGGAACTATCGCTTTCCCTGATGCCCTTACCAGTGAAGAAGATTTAAACAATATATCTGGTAAATGAATAATTTCATGCGATGTAACAGAAAGAAAGTTTGCTATTTTTCTGGCAAACTCAACTTCAATATCATGACGTTGACCATAGACAAATGTAAGTGCAAAAAGGGAAAATCCCCTGCTTTTTGCAACAGCAGCAGCAGTGGCAGAATCCAATCCGCCACTGAGCAAAACTACACTATTACCAGCAGCCATCTTCTATATTGTTATCAGGCTTCTTTTTTTGCTATCCGCATTGGAAAGTATTCATACGGTTTCATGCCATAAACCTTTTCAAAGTCCTTTTCAAAAGGGCACATGGTACAGCTTGCCCTATAGACACCTTCCAATGTCATCATTGCTTCATCATACAGAACACTGTTTTTATCAATTTCTGCATTTCTTATTTTAAGAAATGCGCATGATTTGCACTTTTCAGCATTTTCTCTAATCTTGTCGGTAATTAATCCCATGCAAATACCTCCCCGAAAATTGTAAGTATATGAAATATAATTTATACAATATTACAAAAATAGCAATAAAAAATCCAGCATAATTTTAATAAATATAAAATATTCACCAGTAACTATCGCCCATATAACATGTTTATACTATTGAAACAGTACATGAAATATCAGGATGTCTTTTTGTATTTTATAGTTGTTTGTATAATAATAGATTGAATAATCGTGCAATAAAGTATGCCCCACAAAATAAGAAGAAAGGCATAGTAAAAAAGAAAATTAATATTTCTTCAAATTTGACGACAGTTCCATGCAACACCTTTTTGCCAAAATAATTGTAATGAAAATGTTGTGGGTCCTTGCTACGTTTATATATTGCCCTGGCTATACTAATTTTTATAAATAACATAATAAGCATGATAAATCCTGTCATTAACCATAAGAGCAGCTTAAAATCCACCTTTGCTACATAAACCGGATGAATAATTGCTAAAGTGGTGATAGCTCCAGCCAGTAGCACATTGCTGATAGTAGTATTTATAAAACCTTTGAGATATTTATTTTCTCTTCGCAATACATAGAGAACAAGTGAATAAATGTGCAATGAAAAGGAAATTTGAAGAAGTATAAAAAGGGCAATTAACATCAGTATTCCTGTAAACTGTTATTCGAATAGCAAAACCCTTTTTATGATATAGTATAATACTTTAATTTGCAAGCATTCTTTATTATTTATTTTATTTTTTATAACAGGAAATGGTTATCGTGTACGCGAATTTATATTGATTAGGATTCCAGCGCTAATAAGTGACATTATTAAATTTGAACCACCATATGATAAAAAAGTAAGGGGAAGACCAGTAACAGGCATTATACCCAATGCCATACCAATATTAATAATCACATGAAAAAATATCATGCACGTTATTCCACCTGCAACAAGCATACCAAATTTATCTGAAGCTTTTAATGCAATGGTGAACCCCTTATAGATGATGTACGTGTATAACAGAAGTACTATAGTTGCACCAATAAAGCCCCACTCTTCGGCAATGACAGAAAAAATAAAATCAGTGGATTTTTCAGGCAAAAAACCCAGTTGTGATTGTGAGCCTTTTAAAAATCCTTTGCCTATGATTCCACCTGAACCAATAGCTATCTTTGATTGTATCACATTATATCCTGAACCATAAGGGTCTAAATCAGGATTTAAGAATACCAAAATTCTACGCTTTTGATATTCTTTTAAAAATCGTTGTATAATGACCGATAAGAATAAACCTGATGAAAATATAAAAGAAGGGATATAGATTGCCCTGTATATTTTAGAATTAAAGAAGAAATAAAGAATAAATGTAATAATAGCAACAATTAATAACGAACCAGAAATTATATATAAAAGATCATTGCCCTTTAAGAATGAAAAAATACCACCTGATATACTTACTCCACTCCATTCCAGATATGTCAGCATCATTGGCACAAACAGGGCTATAGTAGCTATTCCTACAATAGATATCAATTGTGGAATGTCAGCACCACCTAAAAATAATAATGTTAAAAATATTGGCACATAAATCATTGCTGTGCCAAAATCTGGTTGCAAGTAAATGAGTAACACAGGTATGCCAATGATAGCAAAGGGTATAAATAGTTCACGTAATCGTTTTATATCAAATTGTCGTAATTCCAGATATTTTGACAGTATCAAAATGCTTGCCAATTTCATAAACTCAGACGGCTGTATGGCAAAAAACCCAAAACTTAGCCATGCACGGGTATTACGTATTTTTGCTCCAAAAATAGTTGTTATCAAAAGGAAAAATAGTAATATTAAATATATATATAGCGAATAGTCACCCAGTAACCTGTAATGTATTCGTGAAATAGCAAACATACATCCAGCACCAATGATAAACCATAACAACTGCTTTTTGTACAACCCACTGTTGACCTTTTCAATTGGGTCAAAACCTGTTGCGTAAATAGTAATAATACCAATTAATACAAGAGCAATAATGGCAAAAAGGAAATTAACATCATATTCCTGAAAAGCTGATTTTATGGTTTTAAGCATTAAAAATATCCCTTTTTTATTAGTGTGCTGAAAACCTGTTCAGCAACTGGCACGGCAGTAGCTGCTCCTGCAACCCCATATTCAACCATGACAACTATAGCTACAACCTTTTCTGGCTCTGCATCATATGGACCAAAACCAACAAACCAGGCATGCTGACTGGCATCTTCCTGCCTTTTGGAACGTGTTTGTGCGGTACCTGTTTTACCACACATTTGCACTTTCAGATACCCTAACCGTGCTGCAGTTCCATTGATTACAGCCATTCTCATTCCCTGTTTGATAGTATCCAGCGTTGTTGGAGATAAAGGGATTTCCCGCAATTTTTCAGGAACAACAACTGAAACTATGGATGAATTATCATTTGAACGAATCTCTTTTACAAGATGTGGCTTGAAAACAACCCCTGAATTAACAATAGCAGATAGAAAATCCATCATGCCCATAGGTGTTACCAGCATAAAACCCTGACCAATGGAAAGATTTACCGTATCACCATCAAACCACGGCTGACCAAAGGTCTTTAGTTTCCACTTTTTTGAAGGTATGAATCCTGTAATCTCACCTGGTATATCAATACCTGACGGTTCAGCTAAACCTAAATAGCCCGCATAATTAAAAATGGTAGTTGGCCCTAATTTTAAGCCAAGCTGATAAAAATAAACACTGCATGATTTTGCAATAGCCCACAATAAATTAACTGAACCATGAGCCTGATAGCAATAAAAATCCCTGTCTACATATCCCTTCAATGTATATTTACCAGGGCAATATAATGTTACATTGGGATTCCATTTTTCCTCTTCCAATGCAGCAATGGCAGTAACCAGTTTAAAGGTTGATGCAGGGGGATATCGCGATTGGATAGTCCTGTTTAAAAATGGCTTATTTTTATCATTATTTAACTGTGTTATGATTTTTGCATTATTTTTTGATATAATAAGATTTGGATCATAATCCGGCTTACTTACTAAACTTAAGATTTCACCTGTTGCAGGCTTCATGACAATAACAGAGCCCCTGTTATCTCCCAATGCAGTATAAGCTGTTTTCTGGACATCATAATCAATTGTAAGAACGATATTATACCCTGGCTTGGGATGCTGGCCAATTTCTTCTCCCTCAGTTCTGTTTTTTGCATCAACAATACGGCGTACATAACCATCAACACCTCGTAATGTTGAATCATACTGCCGTTCAATTCCTGCTTTACCTATTTTTTGATAGTATTTGTATCCAACATCCTTATAAGTATTATATTCATCTTTAGTCAGGCTTCCGATGTATCCCAACACATGCGAAAACATGTTTGCAAAAGGATACACCCGCACCGGTGCATCTTCCCACATGATGTTTGGAAATTTATCCTGATTTGTGGCGATAGTTACTACAATATCAAAAGGAACATCTTCCTGAATAATATATCTGTTATAGGGATTATTTACCTTAATATCCTGGATTATCTCATCATAGGGAAGTTTTAAAAGTGCACATACATTTTTTATTGCATAATATAATGTTTGTTTTTCCTGATATCGGGCGGGAATAACAATAATATTAAAAGACGGTCTGTTTGTTGCCAGTACCATATTCTGTTTATCAGAAGCAAAATTTCTGTCATAAATTTCGCCACGGGATGCAGGAATAGGAATATTGTTTTCCATGTTCATGCGTGACTTTTCCGAATATTCCTTCCCCTGAATTATCTGCAGATTGACAAGCTGGAAGAAAAAAATACCAAACATGGCAATAACAATAATGCCAACAAAAAAAAGCCGTTTTCTGAACTCTTCTATAATTTTTGTTCTTATTGAAGCAAATTGCATATTTTAACGACCTTCCCTGGACAACTCCTGTTCAAATATCTTATCAAAAAGGAAGAATAATGGTGGGGATAATAAAGCATTATAAAATGATTCAGGTAAAATAATTGAAGTTATTGAGGATAACGACCCCTGATGAAATAAATAACATAATATTAGTGTTATAACACCTTTGGCAATAGAAGCAAAAAAGATCAATAGAAAAACAGTAAAAAGATTTTCTTTAAAAATTGACCTTCCAAAAAAACCAATTATATACCCAAGAGCCATTTTGGGGAAAGCCAGTAATCCTAATGGTGAGTTTGAAATTGCATCATGCAATAGTCCACCTACAAACCCAGTGACCTCACCATATAATGAGCCAAAGCTATAGGCAAAATATACAACAACTATAAAAACCAGGTCAGGTTTAACTCCACCTATTCTTAAGACATCAAAAGAAGAATGCCCCTGTATTATAAGCGATGCCAGCAATAGAGCCCCTGTTATTATATACATTAAAATCATAGTTGTGATTCATCCTGAATTAATTTTAAAATCTCTTTATCCGGCTCTTTTTTTATGACAACAACATTCTCAATAAGGTCAAAATTGATATACGGTTTAACAAGAACACGCTGAAATGCACCAGATTCAGATGGGAATGATTTAACTGCAACTCCCACAAGTAACCCTTGAGGGAATACACCACCCTGCCCCGAAGTGATAACTATATCACCTGGCTTGATAGTTGCTGTTTTATCAACATAATCAATGACACATAATTTACCAATAGCCGAATACCCACTTAAAAGACCGGGATATCTGCTTTCCTGAAAAACAACCCCTATCTTTAAATCAGGAGAAATAATTGGCAGAATGCGTGATATTGAACCTCGTACTTCAATAATTTTGCCAACTATTGCTTTTTCATCACCAAAAAATGCAACTACCGGCATATTGACTTCTATTCCGTCAGAACTACCTCTATTAATAATTATTGTTCTGAACCAGTTATCAGGATCTTTTGATATTATTGTAGCCAAAACTGTGTCATACTTTAGCCGTTGTTTAAGGCCTAAAAGGTTCCTCAGTTGCTCGTTTTCTCTCTTTATTTCTTCAAGCTCTTCTGCAACAGATTCATACTGCTGCAAGCGTAATCTTGTTTTTTCTAATTCTTCCTGCGCATTTCGTAATTGTGAAAAACCTGACCAAAGTAAGGAAATATTTGTCTGTACAGCATGGTAAAATTTCTGGAATGGGAAAATAACAGCATTACCAGCTCCCTCCACAACATTTGTCACTCCAGACGATTGTAAAGAGAGTGATATAAAACAAAATAGAGAAAATAGTATAAATAATACAATTGTTTTGTGCTTTATAAAAAAATCCACAACAAACCCATCATTTTAAGTATAAAATAAATACTCCTGCATTATATGCAAGAGCATTTGTATATAGAATGAATTACAGCCAGAACTACTTCAGGTTAGAGCGGTAAAGATTTTTAATTTCCTCTAAGAATTTGCCTGCCCCCATGACCACACAGGTTAAAGGATTTTCAGCTCTTATAACCGGGACACCTGTTTCTTTGCTGATATACTTATCTAGACCTTTAAGCAATGATCCACCACCTGAAAGTACAATTCCACGCTCTACTATATCAGCTGCAAGTTCAGGAGGAGTGCGTTCCAGGGTATGCTTGATAGCATCTAAAATCTGGTCTACAGGCTCTTTTAATGCTTTTCGTATTTCAGTAGAATCTATCTCCAATGTGCGTGGCAAACCCGAGATAGCATCACGACCTTTTAATTCCATGGTTTCAATCTTCTTTTCAGGGAAAGCATTGCCAAGTCTAAATTTCACATCCTCCGCCATCCGTTCGCCAATAACCAGGTTGTACTGAGTTCGCATATATTTTATAATTGCTTCATCAAATTCATCACCAGCAATCCTTACTGAATCAGCGATAACCATCCCACCCAATGATATAACAGCAATTTCAGTTGTGCCGCCGCCAATATCAACAATCATGTGACCAGCTGGTTCATGAATTGGGATGTTGGCACCTATTGCTGCCGCCAGTGCTTCTTCAATGAGATATATTTCCCTGGCACCAGCCTGTTCAGCAGACTCCCTGACAGCACGTTTTTCAACTTCGGTAATGCCTGATGGCACACCTATAACAACCCTTGGGCGAACCAGAGTAGTACGTTTATGTACTTTCTGTATGAAATATCGTATCATTTTTTCTACAGTTTCAAAATCAGCAATAACACCGTCTTTCATTGGGCGTATTGCAACTATATCACCAGGAGTTCTTCCAAGCATCCTTTTTGCTTCATGTCCAACTGCTAAAACCTTACCGGTACTGGTCTGAACAGCAACAACAGAAGGTTCACTCAAAACAATTCCCTGCCCCTTTACGTGAACCAGAGTATTTGCAGTTCCTAAATCTATCCCCATATCATTTGAAAATAAACTATAAACTGAATCGAAGATCATAATAAGTTTACCTTTTAGTCAAAAAATTGATTATCAGTATATTATGTGCAATTGAATGATACTTTACGGCCGTTTTTGTCAAGCGATTATCATTAAATTTTTTTATCAAAAATGAAAAAAGATTACATTATCCCCAGTAATCGCTTTGCTTCGGCATTTTCTGAATCAAGCAAAAGAACCTCACTCCATAACGCCTTTGCCTGAGATACATTCCCAACAGCTGAATATACTTTCCCTAACCAAAGTTTACACTGAACATCATGAGCATCAATCTGGAGAGCAGCATTCAGGTGTTCAAGAGATTGATCATATACACCTTTTCTATAAAATATCTTTCCCAATTCAATATGAACTTCTTTAATAATAGTATTATCCCTGGAATTTTGGAGTATATTTCTATACTGGATTATAGCATTACTCTGCTGATTGGCATAAAGATATGATGCGGCTAAAAACATTCTTCCTTCAATATTATCTGAAATGCCCTTGGATTTTACAAGCTCAATCCCTTCTTCATAATGCCCACTTTTTATGGCTATAAGGGAATACATTCTGATATTATGTAAGGATAATTTTTGTATATTTGAAACTTTTTGAATAATAGTATATATTTCATTAATTGGATAATACCCACTTAAATACAAAGATGCAGCCTGAACAACCCTTGTATTGTCATCAATTGAAGACCTGCCTCCCAGAGCTATCCCTTTATTAATGGCTTTTACAGATAAAAGAAAATACTGGCGTATATTAGCAGAAAAATTCTGTAATACTGATTCATCATATAACGAATAAATTGGTTTATTTAAAAGGCTATATGCATAATTACAATATGATTCTCCCAGTAAATAATATGCATCTGAACTCAACGGATTGCTTTCAGCGTATTTATATGCTGCATTGCAGAGATCTTTTAACTGCTGCTGGCGAATGGTAATATCTGGCTGCTTTGAAGCTATCTCAATTTTTTCCTGTAATTTATTTATTGTATACTTCCAGAAGAAAATATATTGATGATACTGGTGCACAACATAAACAGCAGCAATTATCAATAGTATATTCACAACCCATTTTGTTGTAATTTTTTTTCTCTGTTTTGATTTATAGCGATAGTACATGATAAAAACCCATCCTTAGAATTAAGATTTGGTAAAATTGGAATATTCTTTTTCAATATTCAGTAATATATCAGACTCTTCATTAAGAACAATACAATTAACGGTATTTTTGCCTTTTATTGTAAATAACATGTAATTATCGTGTGCTTTCATAGAAGCAATACGATAAAAGTCATAGCGATATAATTTATTATTAATTGTAATATTTATTCCCTGCTGTACATATTCCAAATAACCCAATCCAACCCTGGTCAGGAAACTCCAGTCATGTGAAGTCAGATGATCAGAAACAGCACCAATTGTTCCACTGCTATCAATTTACAGAATAACCTCATACCCTTTTCTGGCATCTTGAGATTGCAATACACTTTCTTTATCTTTAGTCTTATTCAAAGAATCTTTTTTAGGTTTGGTTGAAATTTCATGGGTTACATCAATATCAATATCAATATCAGGTAAATCATTAAGATCTTCTTTATCAATATGTGAATTTAATGTGCTATCTGTTTTGTGATGTCTGGGTGAAGAAAAATCCTCATCAAAATTAGGTACAAATCTATCATGCGGGATCGTTTTTTTTATAGAAACTTCAAAAAACTCAGAATACAATACAAGTAAAACACCTGTTATGACTGATGCAACTGCTGCATATAATAAAATCATTTTGCTATCCCGAATGGTAATAATAAAATATAGTGAAAGATAAATATTATAGTAACCATCTGAAATAAGACATCCAGATTAATACATTATTACAAAAAAATTAGGCGTTTTCCTATACTTATTGTCGAAATTATAAATTTACAAGTCAAGGATTAATTGCAAAAATTATGGTATTTTCCATAAACCAGCTTTAAGGTATGGCTGGTTTTTGAAGGGAAAATCTTCTGGTTCATGTTCTAAAAACTCTAATTTCCAATGGTGTGGATGTAATGACCGGTAGTCTTGTACACTCAGGGAAACGGCATTGATTGTTGTTAGGGCATACCCGCCTTGTGCAATAGTATCAATGAATGATAGATAGTCCCTATAATGTGCTTTAACACTGAAATTTTGCTTTTTATTTCTTGAAAACGTTGGGGGGTCAAATATAACAAAATCAAAATGCACTTTTTGCTTTACCTGTTTTTTTAAATACTGTCTGCAGTCTAATTTAATAAAATCTCTTAAGTCAAACTGAATATCATTTAATACATAATTCTGTTTTGCTCTATTCAAAACCGTTTGTGAGATATCTACATTAACCGCATACTGTAAGCCATTTTTTAGCGAATGAACTGAAAACAACCCTGTATAGCAAAAAAGGTTACATAATCTCCCACCATTTTGATAATAATTGACCATTGTTTCACGCACCTTTCGCATATCAAGAAAAACACCCGTATTCTGTCCATGAATAAGATCCACATATGCTGCGATATTATTTTGTTTAATTGCAAAATTATCTGGCGGCAGGTTCCCATCCACAAGAATGCTTGTGCGCAAGTTTATAATTTGCTGGGGGTCATTAACTTTGGTTCTATCTTTAAGCAATATCCCATTAACAGGAATATGTATTGAATTAAGGATTTTTTTACAATCATTACATAATTTGAGATAGTCTTGATACAATGAACTATCGTACAATTGTAACAACACAAAACCATTATAATAATCAATAATAAGGCCTTCACAATTATCGCCAGCACTATTGAATAGCCTGAAAGCATTGGTTTGATTGCTTTTAAAAAGATGTTTTCGCTTTTGTATAGCCTGTTCTATGATTTTAAAAGATGGCATTTACCGTGTAATACTATCTAAGGTTTCTTTAATACGATTTTCAAGAGCATGAAAATCGCTAGCGTCAATCAATGCACTATCAACAATATACGACATACCGCAGGCAATAACATTAGGAATTGATAAATACTGTTTAATGCCGGAAGGCATAATACCGCCTGTTGGTATAATGGAAAAGGAATACTTTACAAACGGCTCTGTAATTGCTTTAAGATACTTAACGCCACCAGCATATTCTGCTGGGAAAAATTTCAGCATGGTACAACCCAACTGTAAAGCATGTGAAAGCTCAGTGGGCGTAGTAAAACCAGGTATGTATTGTATATCCGTAAACCTGTGCGATAGTTCTATCAACGAGTCACTGATGGAAGGCGATACTATAAATGCAGCCCCAGCATCAATTGCGGCCTTAAAGTCATCCTGGTTTAACACGCTTCCTGCTCCTATCACCATCTGCGGGAATGATTTTTTAAGTGCAGTGATGCATTCAATTGCCTGTGGTGTGCGCAGTGTAACCTCAATACAGTTTATGCCATGTTGATGTAATATTTTGGCAATAGTTACTATTTTGGAACTATCGCTAAAAATACCAATTGGAATGACTGGAACTGTAAGGTTAAACTGCATGGTATGTAAGAACTTACAATGAAAGCCGTGGATACCGCAATTCTATCTTGTTGCCATCCGGATCAGTAAAAACAACCAGACGACCTTTACGAATATTTTCAGGTCCAAAAACTATGGGAATATTTTTTTCCTCTAATTCATCAAGCGCATCATCAAAATCTTCTTCATCAATATAAAAGCATATATGGCTTTTTGAGTTCTCGGGAGCTTTGTAGTCTTTTACTTCTGCAAGCTTAATTAAAATATCACCAACTTTTATATACGCTTCACTTGCATTGCTTGCCCTTTCAACCACTTCAAAATCAAACAAATCACTATAAAATTCAATAGCCCTATCCAGATCAGAAACAGTTACACCTATGTGGTCAACATTCTCTATTACTATCATTTTTATTTCTCCTTTTCAATTACTTGATATATAAAATTACTGATCCTGTTATTCAGTATTATTTGTGAAAGTCATATTCAACCACGTTTTAAAACTCTTTTACGTATTGTCAATTATTTAAAACTATTCACATGAAAAATATTTTCCATTTTATTCAACAGTAACACTTTTTGCTAAATTTCTTGGTTGATCTACATTGCACCCACGTAAGACTGCAATATGATATGCCAAAAGCTGTAAAGGAATAACTGTTAAAAGTGGTGATACAATCTTACGAGTTCCCGGAACATATAATACATGATCAGCATATTTTTCAATGTCTTCATCACCTTCGGTAGCAATTGCAATGATTTTACCTTTGCGGGCTTTGACTTCCTGCATGTTGCTTATAACTTTTTGGTAAACCTCATCTTTTATTGCAATAAACACAACCGGCATATTTTCATCAATAAGGGCGATAGGCCCATGCTTCATTTCTGCAGCAGGATAGCCCTCAGCATGGATATACGAAATTTCTTTCAGCTTCAATGCTCCTTCAAGAGCCACCGGAAATTGAATTCCCCTTCCTAAATACAGAAAATTACGGTGATCTTTATATAATTGTGCAATTTTTTTTATTTCATCATTCTTATCAAGAATCTGCTTAACATGTTGCGGTGCATTTATCAATTCCTGCAAAAACTCCCTTCCCGCATCAGCTGTCATATACTTTCTTCGTGCTAAATAAAATGTAAGTAATATGAGTACGGTAATCTGGGATGTGAACGCTTTGGTGGAAGCAACACCTATCTCAGGACCTGCATGGATATATACACCGCCATCACTTTCCCGTGCAATGGTGCTTCCCACAACATTGGTTATACCAAGTACCTTAACTCCACGGGCCTTTGCTTCACGCAATGCAGCTAACGTGTCGGCTGTTTCCCCTGACTGGCTTATGACAATAACTAAATCACCTTTATCAAGTATAGGGCTTCTATACCTGAATTCTGATGCATATTCAACTTCAACCGGTATTCGTGCATACTCTTCAATAAGATATTCACCTATTAATCCAGCATGCCAGGATGTACCACATGCAATAAAGATAATTCTTCTGATTGCATTTAATTCATCTTCAGTTAATCGTAAACCATCCAACCGTGTTTTGCCTTCATCCAGTAGAATTCTTCCTCTGAAAGCATTCTGTATTGTTTCAGGTTGCTCAAATATTTCTTTAAGCATAAAGTGGGCAAAACCCTGTTTTTCAATATCAGCAATATCCCAGTCAATTTTGTCAGTATGCTTTTCAACTGCTTGCTTCTTTAAATCAAAGGTTTTAACCCCATTCTTAGTAATTTCAATTATTTCGCCATCAGATACATATATGACATTACGGGTATGTTCCACTATGGCACTGGCATCAGATGCCACTATCATTTCACCATCACCCACACCAATGATTAATGGGCTGCCATTACGTGCAGCAACTATTTTATCCGGTTCTTTTTTTGAAATCACGACAATGCCATACGTCCCCTCAACTTTGGTTAATGTCTTCTGAACTGCATCTACCAGTGGCATTGTCTGGTGATAATATTCAATAAGATGTACAAGAACTTCTGTATCTGTTTCACTTTTGATTGTATGATCATGCTGTATAAGAATTTTTTTGATGGCTGCATAATTTTCTATAATGCCATTGTGCACCAGAGCTATCTCACCATTACAATCAGTATGAGGATGTGCATTGACATCATTTGGCTCACCATGTGTGGCCCACCTTGTATGCCCAATCCCAACGTTAAAATTTTTAAATTCGTCATAATTTAAAATGTCATTGAGCTCAGAAACTTTACCTTTTTGTTTTTGTACAATTAGTTTATTATTGAGTGCGGCAATACCCACAGAGTCATAACCCCTGTATTCAAGGCGGCGCAATCCATTAATAAGAACTTCTGCTACGTTTTTATTGCCAATATAACCAACAATGCCACACATAAAATTTCTCCTTGAAAATAGGAATTTAAAATTTTCATTACAAACCTGATCCCCCATCTAATGTTATATTTAGATTTTGAATAAATCCTTTAATACATTGAGTATACGGTTCAGGTTAACATGCTGTTTCATGATGACTTTTGCCAAAAATATTTTCATCATTAATTAATACAATTAATACAAATAATACAGGTAATCATATAAATAAGGGAACTTCTAAAAAACTGTTTTTTTGGATGTTCCCTTATGGGCACCATACATATGATAAAACCACTTTCTATTATATGAATAATTTGGGAGGAAAGCAGTTTTTAAAGGTGCTCATAATATTCCATGTTTAACTATATCGCCACGCATGTGGTTATTAATGATTTAATTATAAACTATCTTTTTACAAAAAGCAAAACATTTTTTATATTTGTTATTTATTAACAGCAATGGGGCTTTAAAGCCCCATTGGTATTATACTTCAACTATTGCTTCAGCGGGACAGACATCAACACATGTACCACATTCTGTACAAGCATCCTGGTCTATAACATATCTATCTTTGCCTTCAGAAATTGCCTGAGATGGGCATTCAGCGGCACAGGTTCCACACATTGTACATTCTTCAGTAATTTTATAAGCCATGTGTATATCCTCCTGAAATTATAATGGTAACTATACGTATAACAATTAAAATAAATTAGTAGCACATTTTTATTGTAAAACAAAATTTATAGAAATATTCATGCCAAGATTGTTAAAATAAAAAAAGATTATTGATAAAGCTAATTTATTATGTCTAACAGTCATTTCAATGAAATTAAAAATATATGATTATTTTACAATTATATTTTATGTATTTATGAAAAAAAGTGATTATATATACCTTTTAGTCGGTTTTTATATTGACTTTTTTATTGGCTTAATTTTTTATTATTATAGTACTATATTATAATCTAATGAGTGATTATTCACTCATTTTGCCATTGCATATATATCCAATTATATTTTTTATTAAAGGGGGTTCTATGAAATATATTTCAAAAATCACTGTTGTATTACTGCTAATTTTTACATGTTCAGCAGTTTTTGCAGGTCAATGGGTTTACAAACCAATGAGTATTAATGCCCAAAAAGGCGATATTATCCTTTCAACAAGCCCGGGTTTTATTATGGACCTTCTGGCAATTTTAGGTTGCTACTGGAGTCACAGTGGGATGGCTGTTGATAATGGCTTCAATATTCGCCATAACACCATGTATGTCAGTGAAGTACCTATTGAATATAATTACATCTGGTTTATCAAAACAACACCAAAACGCATGGATCCTACCCGATTAAGCAATGGACTGCCGGGAATACTTACTGAAGATATTGACACAACCTACAATGTAACAAAGAATTTCCATGCTGCAGGCGGTGCTGTATTAAAACCAACAGCTGCAAATGAAGCATTATACAGACAGTATTTGCAGTTAGCGGCCGATAAGATGCTGTATGTTAAAGCATATTACCGTGTTAATGCATATGTTAATATGTATCAGCTTGATTATGCTAATTATTACATAACAGGCCGTGGTAATCACTGCTCCGGTACTTGCTGGTATGCCAATTACTTTGCAGGAAAGACCATGAATGTTGCCTATATCCCTCCTTCACTGGTAACTCAATGTGCCTACAATCTTTATAATTCAGTAAAGAATATGGTAAGGGATGAAGCCGGTGGCTTTGGAGCATTCATCATAGACATTGAGGGCCTCTTTGGCACTGGTGCTGACGAAAAAATAGCAAATCAGATTGTAAACACTTTTGGCTGGGATAGGTCATGGGATACATCTTCATACTGGAGAAGCTATATTAACCAGAAATCCGCAACAGCTAATGCTCCTGATCATCTGTTGCTATATACATACACCAATCCTGCTGGATATAATCCTGGTGTACAAACTACCTCCTCTTCATACTATGGGCAGGTTGATCCCCTGGTTATTACCTCCGGATACTACTACTGGGTGGATTAACTGCATGAACACAACAATCCCGGGTGTTATTTTTGCCCGGGATTTTTTTATTTGTTACATTAATGTACTATAATGAACTATCGCTAAATATAAAATTATTTTATTTAATACTCATTTGAATCTATTGGATAACACAGGGTACTATTTATGAAACGCACTTACATTGTAACTGGAATCATTATTTTTTGTATAGCAGTATTTTTATTAATTCTATCTGTTCATAACACCAATCAACAGGATGATATTTCTTCAAAAACACAATCTCTGCTTAATGTGTTCCAATTTATGTCTGCACCTGAACCACAAGAAGAAGTTCCTCCCGTTGACCCTGAAAAGGTTGAAACATATGAAATTGAACAGGCAAATTTTATTAAAGAGATAATACTGGAAAAAAATCCTGTATGCGCAGGTGAAGATTTTAAAGTTACTGTTATTGCCAAAAATCCTTTTGGACCTGATGCACATTTAGTGTATCGCATTAGCAACAAACTGGGCAATCCTGCAATTTTACGGTTTACCAAGGCAGGTTTACGCGAATTCTATGTAACAGTACGTGATGAAGGCAAACATATTGATATGCGTAAAGTCCAGATAAACGTTGTGGATTGTGCCGATAAACCAATAGTTACATTGAGTGCGCGGTTACATAATCTTGAACCTGAATCAGCAATATTTGAAGTCATCTCACAGAAAGGGCTGTCCGGTAAATGTACCTATGATTGGGATTTTGGCGATGGTACATACGCAACAACACAAACGGGATATATTACTCATAGTTACGCCTCACGTGATCAGAAAGGATTACAGTCAAGCTTTATAGCACAGGTCAAGGTAACTGATGCTAACGGAATATCTGCTATTGGCAGAGGCAGTATTTCATTCCCTAATGTCCATTATCTATCCAATCTTATGGGAAATCCAGTAATTCCAGTTCTTTATAATAAATTTCCAGCCATTGATAATGCTTACATCACTGTTGAAATTAATATAAAAAATATTTTTGATGAACCAGTTGCGTTCAATACTGCTGTCCTTGAATGCAGGCCATGCAATACTACACTTTCACCTGATTATAAAAATATTAATCCCGACCAAATTTTAGAATCAACATATATAGCTCCAAAATCGTCCGTGAAACAATTGCTGAAAGTGCCAAAATCATTATTACCCAGGTCTACATGCAATCTCAATATTACATTATCAGGGCCATATCCTGATAAACGTGAAGTATATGCAAAGATTTTTCTCAATATACCTCCACAGTCAAAAGATGATATTGACACATCACGGGATAAAATAATTACTGACGATGAAATGATACAAAAGCTTAATAAAGCGGCTCAAATACTGGGAAAAGACAAGCCTATAACACCACAGGATATACAAAAATTAGAGCGTGAAGGTAAATTATAAGGGAACTTCTAAAAACTGTTTTTGCGGATGTTCCCTTGTGGGCACAGTATATAAGATAAAACTGCTTTCTATTATATACATAATTTCGGAAGAAAGCAGTTTTTTTTAGGTGCCCATAAAATATTTATGCTAACAGTATAAACAGCAACATAGCAATAACAATTAAACCTGCTACAATTCCAATAACCAGGCTTGTTTTTGAAGAAGTAGCCTCTTCATCGGTAACTGCAAGTTTAGTTTTTACTTTTATATCCTGTTCTTCTGTTGCTTTGCCATAAAGGCTTTCGGTAATTTTTGCAAAAAGAGTATACCCCTTTTTCTTATTATAATTTACTGAATAAACTTCAGCTTCAATTGGGGTGTTTTTATTGTCAACAATCAAATTCAATGTTTTAGCAATATCATATCCATACGGGGTTGATGTATCGATTAATACATAAATAAGATCTCCTTTTTGCAATTGTGAAACCTTTTTGCCACTAGTTGGCGATAATACTAAATCAACTGCAACCAGCTTTTTATCAAATTTACTATCGCCCTCCCCTTGATCTTCCTTTTTGTCAAACTGCGAAGGGTTATACAGCATATGAAACCTGATAACATCTGTGCGGTGCAATTCAGCTCGTACCTGAATATCTTTAAATTGCTGTAACAAAGATGCAAACAACTGGCTGGCTAAACCTGATGCTTCATGTTCAATTGCATGTATTAAAGCATCAACATCTACTTTCCATAAATTTGACTGAATTTCATGCTGAACAGGTGTAAATCTGTTTGTTTTTTGTGCTGCCTTAACAATTCTGCTAAATAGATCATATAATGTATCACCACTTTTTACTTCAGATTGTACCACACTGGTATCATCTAACCAGCAAAAGCAATATAACAATTTGTGTGTTGTACAATTGACAAAGCAAAAACAAATTCCGCTAAATTGGCTTGAATCAAGGTAAAGCATAGTAATGCCAATATCTTGTTTGCTTTTTTTTATAGATTCCTCAGCTACCTGTCTATCATTATCATAATACCGTTCTGCAATTTCCACCTGCTGAGACAACGTTAATGAATCAATTTTCTGGGTAATAATTATTTCATTGTATTGTGCATTTGAAATACTGTCAAACTCAGAATATACATCAATTATATCAATATTTAACGCTGACTTAATTATACGTTGTACTTCATTTACTGCGGTTATTGGATTATTTTCAATATTATTGAGCAATACATTTATATTTTTGTGATCCACCCTTTGCAGAAGATAATTTTTAATGATTTCAAAATATTCTTTTTGAACGGCATATTGCTGGGATGCTATGGTAATAGCTTCAATAAAATCAATAGATGAAACATTAGTACGGGCATTCTTTAAATTATCCCCTGAAATGAAAACCCCATTGACACCTATAATTCTGTTATTTTCCTTATCAATAACTGTCAAAAGTAATCCAGATATATTGAGTTTGGCACAATATGCTTTACTTTTTATTGAGATAAGTGTTTTTGCTGGCATAATGATAATCCTTAATATAATATATAATTTAAACACACAGTATGAGCAAAAGCAATCCTTTTTTGTTAAATTAATTTTACCATTATTTTAATAAATATTTTCACCAAAATATTGTTGACGTTTTGTTAATTTCAGCATTTATAATTTACTATCATAATAATAAATAAACAGGGATTAAACAGTATGAAAAAATTAATACCTAAATTAAAAAATAGAATATCCGAGTTAAAAAATTTCATTATACAGATAATTAATCAGATTTACCGTGGTGAAGAAGCTTTCAACTGGCTAACTACAAAAATAATCAATACCATTAAAGTATTTATCGTTGCATCGCGAAAATTTATGAAAGATGACTGCCTTACAAAATCATCTTCGATTGCTTATACCACAATTGTTTCACTTATTCCAACGCTTGCAGTGGTGCTTACTATCTATTCCATATTCTCAGGTGTGGGCGACAAAAAAGATGAACTATTCAGGCAAATTACACTCTTTCTTGTAGAACATAACATAAAAATAAATGTTGATCCGTTCTTCCAAACAATCAGTACATTAATTGATAACGCAGCTAAAATAGGTGGCATAGGCGCTGTGGTTTTGGCTTTTTCAGCAACTGCTGTTTTAAGAACTCTGGAAAAATCCCTTAATGATATCTTCAGAGTTACCAAACAACGTTCAATGTTTTTAAAAGTAATCTATTACTGGGCAGCTTTGACACTGGGCCCAATTATGATTATTGCAGCAACAGCCGTCGCAACACAAATCTCAAATACATTATCAGCCCCCCATCTGCAAGCGATAGTTCATGATAATAATGCCCATTACGTAGTTGGAAACAAAGCCTCCATACTCTTTAATAATAAAGATGATCTTAATTTTACTCCTCTGCCCATTGAAAAAATTGATTTTGATAATCAACACATTTTTTCATACAATCCTAATGACAAGCAGTTTAATGCAGAAGAATTCAGAATAGAACTCATTGAATATAAACGCACCAAATTTTCTGACATTACCTTTGCAGGCCAGAAAGGATTCATTATTGGTGATAATGGAATTATACTCAAATCATATGATGCAGGCAAATCATGGCTTATAGAAAAATGGGGCAATTTTACTTTTAACGATATTGAAATGCTTGATGAAAATACAGGGTTTATTGCTGCAAACAATGGGTATCTTTTAAAAACCAATGATGGTGGCAGGTCCTGGCAGGTAATGGAGTGGGAAAATGTAACATCTAATTTTAATGCAATATGTTTTTACAAAGATAAAGGAATTATAGTTGGCGATAGATCATATATACTAACAACTATCGATAAAGGGAAAACCTGGCAAATAAAACAGCTTGCTGAAGGTAAATACAAAAAGAATTTCCTTAATTTCAACGATGTCCAAATAATTGATGATAACATGTCAATTATTGTGGCGGATGAAGGATATTATTTAACAAGTTCAAAAAATTTTACCTCCTGGGCCGCTCACAAGTTTAAGGATAACAACCTGTATGCAGTATATTTCATTAATCAAAACGAAGGTTTTATAGCAGGCGAAAAAGCTGATATTTATATAACGGCAGATGGTGGTGAAAAGTGGACTGTTAAAAAGCTTAAAGGGGAACGTATTAATCAACTATCGCTTTACAATACTATGTTGTGGGCAATTGGGAACAATAGTTTTCTGATGCTTTCAAAAGATATGGGATCAACATGGCAAGGCCTGAAGGGAAGCAGTATTTTAGTGTATCTGCTGAATTTCTTTGCACCCTTCTTCTTTATATGGATCTTATTTTTAATGTGTTATATGATATTGCCTAACACTAAAATACCACTACGGCCTGCTGCAATTGGTGCATCATTTACCAGTGCTGTGTGGGTTATCTTTATTTTATTGTTCATTGTATACATTAAAGCCTTTGCCAAGAGCACTTTTGCCATTTATGGAGCTCTTGCTGCATTCCCAATATTTTTACTGGTGGTGTATTCTTCAGCTGTGATCATTTTATATGGTGCTGAAATTTCATACGTTTTGATGAATCCATTAAGCTATAAATATTTAAACAGGGCATTGAAGGATAAAAAGGATATTCATGTTTATTCAGCTATAGCCATATTACACCATATTTATAAAAAGTTTGAATCAGGAAAAGGCGCAACAAGTTTTCAGGAATTATTACCAATGACGCTGAATGATATTGACCTGCTTGATATGCTGTTAGACCTTTTTATTAAAGAAAAGTTTATAACACACACTGAAGACTTTGGTATCATCCCGGCAAATGCAAGTAAAAATATCAGCATAGCTAAAATTATTGATACAATTTATAGCATATCACTGGATATTCCAATAACCAAACAGGATAAGCTGAAATCGTATTTAGCTGATGTATTCAAAGATATGAAGCAATCACTTGAGGCTATTGTCAAAAACAAAACATTAGCTGATGTTATCAATGCCACAGAATGATGTGTATAGTCTATTGTGATACTATCCTGAACAAAAAAGGAATAACTATCACTCTACCCTGAATTTCATCAGGTACTTTGCCAAAGTTTTTTGACAGGCGTATTGCATCAATACATGATTCATCGATGGCTTTATTCCCTAATGAATCCACAAGTACAACATCAAGAACATTACCTTCACGGTCCATGGTAAAATATAATTTAACATCCTGAGTTGGCACTGCCATAATCCTCATCCTGCCGGGTGCCATACTCCCTGTCATTGGATTATAGCCATATATTACTGCATTGGCAAGAAGTGGTGGGTGCCAGTTGGCAGCAACTTTATCTTTCATATTTTTGAAGTATTCAAAAGGCTTGAATTTTACTGTATTGAAAGAAAAGAATCCATCACTGGTAAAAAAAAGCGCATTCTTTGGTGTAATGCTATATTTGTCAGGGATGCGTGTAAATTCATTATCACCCTCAAATTCAGGGACTCCTCCCGCCTCTTCTTTAAAGAAAGTAATGCTGTATTCTGTATTTTCCTGTGCAACCATGATTTTGTCTTTTGCAGCTGTGCTACTTGCAATTCCACCTTTACCTAACTGCCTGACCCCTTTTTGCATCTTAAAATCCAGTGAATTATTGAGCCATCTATCACCTTTTTCTTTTGTTATATAACCTTTAGCTTTTGATGTTTTATCTGAAAGAAGTGTATTCTTATTTATGTCTTTGATATCATCCTGATTGATGTTAACAATTATATCCCTGCCTTTAAATAATGAATCGGCTTGCTGTTTTGCAAAAACTCCATAGCGTATTTGTGCAATTAAAAAAGAAACAATCACAATACTGTGCATGAAAAATGAAACCAGAAGTACCAGGTCAAATCTTATTTCGGCGCGTTCCATCTTCCAATACCTTTTCTGTATACTTTTGTTTGCCCACGCACCTCTTCAAGCAACGTACGATGTTCAGCAGTATATGCAACATTGCGGCGTGACATCATTGTTTTGCATGTAGCAAAAAATTTATCCTCCGAAGGCAGATCAACAATCTTGCCATCAATATACCAGCTGAATGGCGGTATAAACTTTGGCGTAATTGCACCATTGTGAATGACCATGCAACCAGGTCCCATAACAGTCCCGGTGTTGATTAATGTTCCTATACTGGTCATAGTGTAATCACCTATAAAACATCCCACCTTAAGTAATCCAGTGTTTATTTTCTCTTCCCCTATGAGTAATTTAACGGTTGTATAATTATTTTTCAAATCACTGTTGGTTGTCAGAGCTCCTAAATTTACC
>JBFLZD010000045.1 GCA_040756435.1 Spirochaetota bacterium
TACTATGTAATATAAAAAAAGGAGGTACGCGTTTTATCATTAGTTTGCTAAAATCAGTTAACCAAAAGCCCAAAAATGCCCTTGAATAGGGGGCTGGGAATATAAAAGACACAATGTATTGTGTCTTAATTAAAATTTTAAAAATATTTTAAAAGGAGGAGTAACAGTATGAAGAAATTCTTAGTAGTAATGTTGGCCATGGCTGTGGCACTAAGCTTTGGCAGCATGGCAATGGCAAAAGACGGACTATCCGTTGATTTAGGGTTTGCCTGGAACTTTAATGGTGCTGATATGACCAAAACTATCGTTAAAGATGGCGAAGCTGGAGCTGGAAATACTTTATTAACAGGTGATGCTATAATGGCTGAAAATGTTATGCTGTCATTGGAAAAGGTTTCAGACTTGTCAAATGGTTTGCCTGGTGCACAGACTGTTAAAGCGGACACTAATGGTGGTATGCAAGGACTTTCAACAGCATTGAGAGCAAGATATGATTTTATGAATGCTTTCTTCGTACGTTTAGGTGTTGCATATGACATGAAGGTTCTTGGTGGTGATTCTACACTAACGTTAAATAATTTTGATGCAGCTGGTATACCTACAGGTTCAAAAGTTACCCAGAAATGGGATTATAGTGCGTTGTATATACCTTTAACAATTGGAATTAATGTTCCAGTATCTGAAAAGTTTAATATTTATGCCGGTTTGGGATTAACTTATTATACTGGAGGTTGGTCAATTGAAGTAAAGGCTCCGGCAGTGTATACTGGTGTTGCTGCAGCTGGAGATGAAGATGTTGAGTTTAAAGCATCTGGAATAGGATTCAACTGGACTGTTGGTGCGAGCACATTAGTATATGAAAATCTTTCTGTATTTATTGAACTAGATGCTCAGGTTGCAGGAGGTATGAGTGATGTGCAAACACTTGACTCTGCTGGTGGTATCAATGCATTTGGGTCTAATAAAGTTGCTTATCCTGTTAATCTGAGTCAACAATTAGTACGTTTTGGTGTGTCATATTATATAATGGCACTCTAAGAATAAATAATTAATATTAAGCACAAAACGGGGTGGCAACACCCCGTTTTTTTTGTCGCAACACGGTCATCTCGATACACGATCGCTGAGTATTGCACTCCGCGCACGTATCGAAGCGCGGAACACTCGATGACCGGTTCCCACTGCACGGTCGTTGAGTGATTGCGAAGCAATCGTATCGAAACGACCGTATCGAGGCAGGACGTTGAGTAAACGGTCATCTCGATACGCGGCCGCTGAGTAGTGCGCTGTGCGCACATATCGAAGCGCGGGCACTCGATGACCGCATCTCGATACATTCCTCGCTTCGCGGCCGCTGAGTAGTGCGCGAAGCGCACATATCGAAGCGCGGGCACTCGATGACCGGTTCCCAGTGAACGGTCGTTGAGTAATGAGCGAAGCTCATGTATCGAAACGACCGCAAGACAGCACTCATAATAAAAGCCAGAAGAATTTGTATATATAAAGTATACTATACAAATTCAGTAATAAAAAAATTTTTTCTGACATTACTTAAGTGAAAGATAGCGAGTATAATTATTTTTTAAATGATATTTTTAGGATACAAAAAAGCACCCTTCCGGGTGCTTTTTTATCATAAATTATACATAAATTTTGCTACTAAAACACATAAGCAATTCCCATCTCAACCGAGTATTGAGACATCTTTGTTTCATAAGAGGAAATAAATTGAGATGCATTGCTTCCTTTTATTGATGCTTCTGGAGAATACATGCCGCCAATATTAAGTGTTAGGTTGTTGTTTACTGCTATCCCAATACCTGCGGTATAATGATATTCGGCAACTGCTGGGAATGCAACATTTTCAAAAGCTCTGTTTTTGTCCAGAGGCATTTTTCCGTAGTTAAAACCTGCACGCACAAATACCATTGGTGTCAGAGCATACTGAACGCCAACTTTATATACAATTTGATTATCCCAATTTAAGTTCCAGGGATTGGCACTACTGCTATTTTCTGTAAATTCTGGTAAATTTTTACCATTAGTATCTGACCACTGTATCCACTGAACTTCAAAAGCCAGAATAAGGCCTGAAAGAGGCATTACAGATATTCCAGCGGTAACGTTCTGCGGTTGATTAAATTCTAATTTGTCTACACCTGCATTAGTATTAAATTCAAAATCCTGGAATTTGCTTTTAGTTTCATATGCAACACCCACATGCAGCATATCAATCGGTTTAACTAGTATACCTATTGTTGCACCATAGCCAAAAGATGCTGCATTCATATGAGCTTCCTGTCCCATAGCAGTTGCTGCTGAAAATTCCATTGTTGCATACATGACATTTACCACCACACCAACAGAGATCATATCATTGATTTTGTATGATAGTCCCGGGGCAAATCGCATCTGGCTGTATGATGTACTTAAGATACTATTATACACATTATTTTCATAATCAACACCCATACCAGATACGCCGTATGCGCCAATACCAAAATTTATATTGCTACTTAAAGGTATAACTAAACCAAAAGCAGGCACAGGTGACGCACCCCTGTCAGATTCAAAAGTAGTATTTTGTTGTAAAAAAGCACCTGTCCCCTTATGTTCAACCGATGGCGTAAAGTATGTTGCACCAAAATCAATACGTCCCTTTAAATCTGCAATGCCAGCAGGATTAGTAATTATTACTGCTGCATCAAACGGGGATGCAACGCCAATACCACCCATAGAACGCTGTATAGGTCCAAATCCAATCATTCGCATACCATTAGTAGCAAATGCACTGGTAGCCAAAAACAAGAAAATGGCTACAGCTGAGAAAAGTTTAAAGCTGGTTTTCATAAAACCTCCTCTCACGAGAATAATATAAATTGATTATTATTAATTTAATAAACTGCTAATCAATTTCAACATAGCGTACAGTATTTTTAATGTCAAGAATTTTATAATATAATTAAATAAAAATTTTGTATATTTAAATTATACTTAAAAGCTTAATGTTTGATTTTTAATTATAAAAAGAATACATTGTTAATCTATGTAATGATGACATTTTTTTAATAGGTGTAAAATGACAATAACGTTTATGTGAAAAATATGAATTAAAAAATTTCTAATCATTACTTATATTTTTTGCAATCTTAGATTTATAACATAGTGTTGTATAAATTAACACAAAATAGGGTGTTAAAACTCTGTTTTTTCTATTCGCACTTAGGCGGTCGTCTCGATACGATTGCTGTCGCAATCACTCGACGACCGCGTCTCGATACGCCCTTGTGGGCTACTGGACGACCGCCAGGTGGCTGATGTTCTCGAAGCCCGGTCACAGAGTGCATGCGAAGCAATTGTATCGAAGTGACCGGATTTAACCAAACCCCCAGCGGGGGTGACAGACCAAATAATCTCCGCAGGGGATGACATTATTATGGAAGGTGACATTATTATGGAAATTTATTGTAAAAATTGCTTGAAAAAATATATATAAGCAATATGTTTAAGATGAGTAGGAGTAAAAAAAATAGAGGGAAGGTTATATTACAATGGGATTTGCAATAAAGGTATATGAGGCATTCAAAGACGATGAGGTAAAAGCAAAGGTATTGGCCGAATTTATAGAAAAGGTGGAAGAAGCAATAAACAACAATCAGGTAGCAACCCGGCAGGATTTACATGTGCAGGAACTTAAGCTTGTAAAAGAGATAGAGCTGACACGTGCGGAAATAAAAGAGGTGGAGCTTAAGCTAACAAAAGAGATAGAGCAGGTACGAGCTGAGATGAAGGAAACAGAGATGAAGCTAACAAAAGAGATAGAGCAGGTACGAGCTGAATTGAAGGTAGAAATACAACAAACAAAGGTGAGCCTGTTAAAATGGCTAATAGGGTTGTTGTTAACACAAACAATAACCATAATAGGAGTAATTATAGGGTTGTTTCAGGTGTTGAAGTAAATGATGCAAGCATTGTGTAAATTTATAACAAAGGGGCCGTCTCAAAACAAAACATGGGGAACGCAATGGCACGGGTGCAAAGTAACTGCAATGAGGTGTCTTTGGGGACTCCCCTTTTTATTTGTGACCGCATTTCGAGAAGCTCAATAACCGCATTTGACAAATCCCCGGAGGGGATGACATTATTATTGCAAAGAGAACATATTACCACCCATCAAACCCCCGGAGGGGGTGACATTATTGTAATCAAACGGTATACCACCATATAAAATCCCCAGAGGGAATGACATTATTATTGTAGAGAGAACATATTACCACCCAACCAAACCCCCGGAGGGGGTGGCATTATTATAGTATTGAAGGCCAATGTAATTTTAACCCATTTTGTTGTTGCCAACACCATTGTGTTGTATAATCCTTAAAAACAGTATGACAGATGACACGATATATATGGACATTGCCTTTGAAGAAGCAAAACTGGCGGCACATGAAGATGAAATTCCAGTGGGTGCAGTTATCGTTCAGGGTGATACAGTCATTGCCCGAGCACATAACAAAACGCGGCAATGCTCTGACCCCACGGCACATGCAGAAATATTAGCCATCAAGGACGCGGCAGGCTATTTGCACAATGAGCGTCTTACCGGCTGCAGTATGTATGTTACAAAAGAGCCGTGTGCAATGTGCGCTGGCGCTATCGTACATGCACGAATTGAAAGGCTAATTATTGGCACGCGTGATAACCGTTTTGGGGCATGTGGCACGGTGCTTACTGTGTGTGGTAGCAGTCAGTTAAACCATACACCTGAAATTGTGTTTGGGATAAAGGAAATAGAGTGTAAAAAGCTGTTACAGGATTTTTTTGGCAAACTCAGGAATAAATAACTATCCCTTTTGGTGATGAGCTTCTTCAATTAGCTCCTGGATACGGTTGCGTGTGCCAATGGCAAGCCCGTGCTGAATTGTTATTCGAAGTTCTGGATGGTCAGGCAGGGTAATATTGTTTGCTTTCTGGATGATGCGTTCCACAAGCGACTTCAAGTCAAAATAGTTGTCACAATTTATAATGGCCAAAAACATATCGCCGCCTGTACGGAATATCATGTCATTTTCCCGGAGACTGGTTTTTAAAAGCCGTGATACCTGTTTTAAAATGCGGTCACCTTCGCGGTGCCCACCAATGTTGTTGACATCATTCAAACCTTTAATGTCAAGGAGCAGTACGGCAATGATATTTGTGGTATCCTCACGGCGAAGATGCGCTGCTTCTTTGGACCATATAGTAATCAGGTCAGTAAGTTTTTTTGAGTTGAACAGGCCGGTTAATGGATCAAGCACTGTAATAGTTGTTGCCTTTTCATAAAGCAGTGAATTAGCAAAGGCGATAGCGCTGAAATCAGCTATAGTCTGTAATATTAGATAGTCGTCAGAAGAAAATATCCCCCCTTGAGCCCTGTTGATAAGTTCAATGACTCCATAGATGGTGTCACGAAATATTAACGGCACAGCCATAACGGATTTTGTGGAAAAACCAGTAATGCGGTCAATTTTGTCACTGAAGCGGGTATCAATGCTGGTGTCGGGCACAAAGACGGGTTTTTTAGTTTCCACTACATACCCTGCAACCCCTTCGCCTTTTTTAAGGCGAATGTTTTTCACACTGTCAAAGTCAATGCCATGTGAAATGACAAAGTATAATTCCTCAGAATTAGGATCGTAGCGTAGCAGGCTCCAGTTTTGTGGCGCAAAGTAGGTATGCACTTCTTCCATAATACCTTCAAGGATATGTTCAAGTTCAAGTGATGAAACGATAAGCTTCCCTACATTTGCATACAGTTGCTTTATTCTATACAGTTGATCCATATCATTAGTAGTCATATCGCAAAATTGATTGTATTCGAATTATTTGTAATTTTCGTGTGAAAAATAAAATATTTAGGTAAATAATGCAAATAAAAAAACAGTAGCTTTGTATTTTTATAATCATTATTGCGGTGAATAAAAATCGGGCTGACAGGTGCTCTGCTTCACCATTGACCAAAGGTAACCATTGGGGTCAATGCGCTTTCGTTTTTTAGTAACCAACGACAAAGGAATATAGGTATAATATGAGTGCCAGCTTCCTACCACAAAACCGGTTTTCCCTGCCATGGCGCCATGCACAGCGTTCTGTGCAAGCATGATGCAGTATACTGCATCATCGCTTGATGCAGGAACACTTCGCACTAAATAGCTTGTGTCAATATATTTTATAGTTACCGGGATTTGTCGTTGTTTGCAGTATTCAGTAATTTTATCTTTTAAAAGAAGTCCAATATCGCCATATTTGATATTTCCTGAAGCATCAGTCTCCTTTGGTCTGGTGAAGTACTCCTGACCGGCACCTTCAGAAACAACAATGACAGCATGAGATGCAGCATACAGGCGCTTTTCCAAGTGCGTTAAAAAACCATATGGCCCCTCTAAGTCAAAGTGAACTTCCGGTACAAGGCAGTAGTTGACCTCATTTGAAGCTAAGGTAACGTATGCTGCAATGTATCCTGCATCGCGCCCCATGACGCGCACAATACCAATGCCATTTTTTGCACCAATGGCTTCAGAATGAGCAGCATAAATAGCCTGTGCAGCAGTGGACACTGCGGTAGAGAATCCAAAGGTTTTATCTACAAACCATATATCGTTATCGATAGTTTTTGGGATGCCAACTATCGCAATGGGAAGCTTTTGCCGTTTAACCTCCTGATAAATATCATACGCACCGCGCAATGAACCATCACCGCCAATGATAAACAATATGTTGATACCATGTTCTATCAGCGTGGCAACTATCTCCTTTTCATCCTGATGTCCACGTGAAGAACCTAACACCGTGCCGCCCTTTTCATGGAGGTCATGGACAAATGCAGGGGTAAGTTCAATAAAAGAATGGCCATAGCGCTTAACCAGGCCTTCAAATCCATACCGCACGCCATAAATTGTTTTAACACCGTACTGGAAATTAAGCATGCGCACAATTCCCTGAATGACGTTATTTATTCCAGGGCAAAGCCCTCCGCAGGTGACAATGGCTGCTTTGGTAGTTTCGGGATTGAAAAATATTTTTTTACGTGGCCCTGCATTTTCAAATGAGGCGATAGTTCCTGTGTTACGAAACGATTGCTCTAACAGGTGAGCTTCAATGTCAATGGCAATGCGCTGTGAGTCATCAATAAACTTTGATATTTTTAAAGGGGATGTATAAATACATTCACCCAATGAATCAATTTTAGTGTCATTGATTGAAATTTGTTCATTCATAACAGTCAATCTGATATTTTGTATATTTTATCAATACCAAATATATCAAAAAATTTTAATGATGCAGGATATTTTTGATTTTTATAAAGTCAATTGAAAAAAATCTGATACTGTTATATATGCTTGAATTATGGCTATTTTTCTCAAATATTTCAATTTAGGGAGTTTTACTTTTTGTTTTTTGTATTATTTCGGGGTGTATTCCCCAGTAAAATTTTCCAGTTTGGATATTTTCTTCTCTATAAAATTCAAAACAATAGTTCCTGTACCGATAACTATCGGTATAATAATCTTCTTCCACAATTTTACTATCTAAAAAACGCAAAAACTCATCTAATATATTGTTAAGACAATATTCAATAACCCTAGCCAAAGACATCTTCCACACCTTACGTATATCCATAAAAAATTCATATTCGTCAGCAAAAAGCATTAAATGAAGTCGTTTCCAGGTTGTTCCGCGATTTCTATATGTAAGACGTTTAAATGTTGTGGGTGGCATCAAATCTATTTCAGCAGCAAAACCAATCAGGGTTGATAAAAACGATCGCATAGACATACCATATTGTTGTGATAGTGATTGAATAAGCTCGTAATGTTCAAAAGAAAGGCAGGTTGTGGTTTCAATTTCCATCGTATTCCTCCGAAATTATCTCTGTATTCTTTTTAAAAAATATACTACTAAAAAATAGGATAAAACGCAAGCATTATTTATGAAAAATTTTTCATAATTGCGGGTACGCCTCAAAACCGCTTTCATCGTTATGGATGCAATAAAATAAAAAGAAAGCGGTTTTATCATATATAATGTACTCCGCAAGGGAACATCCAAAAAAAGTTTACTAGTAACTATCTCGTACTCAATACTGCAATATATATGATTTTATTGGAGTATTATTTTTTTTCTTTACACTTTTTACATTTTATGTAGTACTATATATGCCTTTATGATGAGATAGAAAAACTCTTGCTTTACTATTACAATAGCTTATCTCATAAAAAGATGGAACCCTGTGTTGTAAGTATTTTAATATTTAGAAAAAGGGGTAAGATAGAAAATTTTTACGAATCGATAGTTTCATCTAATAAGGTTGCAGGCAGCAATAGTAATATTAATAAGAATGGAGTTTAATTATGAGAAAACTTAAATTATTACTAATAGTATGTGTAAGTTTGGTATTTTTCTTTTCCTGCACCAAAGAAACCAAGCAGGAATTATTAAAAATTCAGTCAATTTTTGGTGATGTAACTGTACAGATGCAGGATACTACCCGCGTGCCAGAAATTGGCCAGATAGTATCCTTGAATGATGTTGTTATTACAGGAAAAGGGGCAATTGTTGATTTGATTTATCGCAATGCTGGTATAATCAGAATAAATGAAAATACAACTGTTAAGATTGAATCCCTGATGAAAGGGGATAATGATGATGTTGTTCTTACTGTAGATACAGGCAAGACATTTGCTACCTTAGGGAAGTTGAAGAAAGGTGATAATTTTGCCTTCAAATCAAAAACGGTGATAGCTGCTGTTCGTGGGACATCGTTCAGGATGGTTGCAAGCAAAGAAGGTGCCAGCGTTGATGTTGTTACCGGTAAAGTAATGGTTAAGCCTGTTAGCAATAATACAGTGGTGGAGGATGTTGAAGTAGTAGTTGAGGAAAACCAGACAGTTGCGCTGGATACCAAAACAGTTGAAACCATAGTGCAAAAAATTGAAGAACAGAAAGCACAAATACCCAAGCAGGATGCACAGAAAATAGTTGAAGAAATAAAAGAAACCATCAAGCCCGTTGAAACTCCAAAGGAAACAATAAAAGAAATAAAGCAGGAAGTAAAAGATATTCCCGTCGTTGCTGTAGTCCATGAAGAAGTAAAGCAGGAAATAAGCAAGGTGGTTGAAGAGGATAAAGAAGCCAAAAAACGTGAGGAAGAAGAAAAATTAAAGAAAGAAAAAGCTGAAAAAGCAATGCAATTGAAACTGGAAAAAGAGCGCCAGGAAAAAATGATGGCACAAAAATTAGAACAGGAAAGGCTTGAGAAAGAAAAGGCAAAGCGTGAAAAAGAAGCCAAAGAACAGAAGATAAAAGAGGATAGAGTAAAAAATATCCCAACGCTTTAAAACAATAGTAAATATTTAGAAGCTCCATAGATTATATGCTAATTCATATACTATGGAGCTTTTACATTTACATAACGTATCGCTGTGGCGCAATTCCGTTACCATTCTGAAAAACATTAATCTTACTATCAACCGTGGGGAACAGTGGGCTGTGCTTGGCCCCAATGGTTCGGGAAAATCGTTTTTGATGAATATTATCGCCACACTGGTATTCCCTTCCGAGGGCGATGTAGTTATTGCAGGAAAGAAATTGGGTGAAGTCAATGTGTGGGATGTTCGCAAGCATATTGGCATCGTAAGCGATTATCTGCAATATGCTTATCCTGCAACGACTAAAGCAGTTGAGGTTGTGGCATCAGGTTTTTATAGCAGTTTAGGGTTATATCAGGAACTATCGCCCACCATATTACAAAAAGCTGAAAACATTTTAAAAACACTGGGACTGGTGCACTATGCACAAACGCCCTTTGGCAAACTTTCGTATGGTGAGCAGAAGCGCGTGTTGATTGGCAGAGCTATTGTATATGACCCCGATATTCTCATTTTAGATGAGCCATGTAATGGGCTTGATATCCGCTCGCGCGAGGAGTTTCTCCATAAACTTACTGACCTTGTTGTTATGAATAAACACATTATATATGTAACACATCATGTTGACGAGATTATGCCGTGGATTAACCGTGTGATGCTTCTTGCAAATGGGCAGTGTGTGTATGCAGGTGATCGCGGGGTGCTTGAGGATGAAGTACTTTTAAGCAAGGTTATGGGCTACCCGCTTGGGATTTTTCATCATAATTCAAGGGCTTACTGGTATATAAAATAAACGGCTGGTTTGCGCCAGCCGTTTGAAAGGGTGGAGTGGGTTATTGGAGCCTGCGTTTGAGGACTTCTTCAGGCTGTACGCCAATCATACGGTCAATTTCTTTACCGTTTTCAAATAATATCAATGTTGGTATGGCGCTTATGCCAAATTTACGTGCTATACCGGGATTAACATCAGTATTGCACTTTACGATTTTTGCATTAATTCCATTGGATGCTAATTTTTCAAGTATTGGTGTTTGTAATCTGCATGGGCCACACCATGGTGCCCAGAAATCAACAAGAACTTTTCCCTGCGATTGTAACACTGCAGCATCAAATGTAGCATCACTTACTTCCTGAATGTTTGCCATCAGTATCTTCCTCCGTAATAAAATATCTATTAAGAATATAATAAAATACTTAAATATCGGCAACAAAAATTCCACCAGCTCTTAAAAAATTTTGGTCGATAGTTACTGGATAAGGGGTCAGAGCATAAGTATACAATAACTAGGTGGTAAAAATAATTGATCTGGTTTGTACCAAAAAATAGTTGCGATAGTTATCGGTTTACGAAATAATGAAGGGGTCAGAGCATAATATTTGCGATAGTTATCGGTTAAAGGAAAAATGTGTGATGACGCAAGAGTAATAAGCAGGTAGAATTTACAATGGTAATGGAATATTTTAGTTGAAAATTATTATTTACATTTATATAGTATTATATATGACTGATAAAAATACATCAAAGAAAAACATAAAAAAGAAGGAGATTGGTATGCCAGGATCACGAAGTGTGTTGTCACCTGAGGTAAAGCGTCAGATTGTTACCCTTATTGACAAACGAATTAAAGAAGCCCATGTCACAAAAGAAGACTTTTCTGAGTTAAAGTCCATTGTGAAAGAAATTGCCATAGCTCAAAGTGAATTGGTAGATGCTCAGAAACGCACAGAACAAAAGGTTGCTGAACTGATAGAAGCGCAAAAGCGTACAGAAGAAAGAATAGCTGAACTAACCGAAGCACAGAAGCGGACAGATGAAAGGATAGCCGAACTAAGCGAAGCGCAGAAACGAACAGAACAAAGAGTTGATGCATTATCGCAAAAAGTGGAGCAATTAGCTGAAGCGCAAAAGCGTACAGAAGAAAGGATAGCTGAGCTAACCGAAGCACAGAAGCGGACAGACGAGAGGATAGCTGAGCTAACCGAAGCACAGAAACGAACAGAACAAAGGGTTGATGCATTATCACAAAAAATGGAGCAATTAGCTGAAGCCCAAAGAAAAACCGAAGTTGAGCTTGCAAAACTTGCTATAGAATTTAAAGAGGTAAAAATTGAATTAGGCGGGTTGTCCAGAAGTTTTAGCTATGCATTTGAAAACGAAGCATACAGAAATCTACCAAAGGTTTTAAAGGAAAAATATGGCTTTGAAATAATAGAGCAAATCCTTCGCGCTGATATAGGTGGTAAAGAGATAAACTTCTTTGGCAAAGCACGTAAGGACAATTTTGAATTATATATAGTAGGTGAATCAAAGTTGCGGATTGAATCTGACTGGAGAATGGATGTATTTTCCGAGCTTGAGGAAAAAGTTGCAGCAGTTAAATCTGAGTATGGCGATATTCCAATAGTACAGCTTTTGGTAACCCACTATGCAAAAAAAAGTTTTATAGATGAAGCACTGAAGCGTGGTGTAATAATAGTACAAAGCTTTGAATGGTAATTGCATACACTGTTTCAAATGGAGTTAGTATCTATGAAAGTAACTGTTGAAAAAATAAACCAGGAAGATTTAAAGAAGCAAGGTGTGTTTTCATGGCCGGTGTGGGAAAAAGAAATTTCTGATTTTGACTGGTACTATGATACCACCGAGCAGTTTTATGTACTGGAAGGTGAGGTTGAGGTAGAAACCGAGGATGGCCAGAAAATTGTATTTGGCCCTGGAGATTTTGTTACATTCCCCAAAGGTGTAAAATGCCGGTGGCATGTAAAAAAGCCAATACGCAAGCATTATAATTTTAAGTAATGAATGCTCAGTGTCATTGTTGGTACTGAAAGGGAGTGGCAATGACTGTACCCTTAATGTCATCCTGATTATATTGCGATAAAAAATGACATGAATGAGATTTCCACGAGACCGTCTCAATACAAGTCGTGGTGTTCGAAATGACACGCGTCTGCAAAGTCATTGCAGCGTAGCGCCTGTGCTGAGTACTTCGACAAGCTCAGTAACCGCCTGTCGAAGCGCTTGCCCTGAGCTTGTCGAAGCAAAGCAATCTCAATGTCCCAGAGGATGAGATTGCCACGCGCCTGCAGCGCTCGCAATGACTGGATTGGCCGATGTGTCATTGCGAACGAAGTGAAGCAATCTCAATGTCCCAGAAGATGAGATTGCCATGCACCTGCGGCACTCGCAACTATGGGGTTGCTTCGTCTCTTTACTCTTTGCAATGACATAAGGGCAAAAGTCATTACAAAGAGGTGTTTTTTGTGACACCCCCTGGCAATGACGGCAATGAAACGTCACTTTTCAAAGGAGGATAATTAATAATGAAAAAAATTAGTATTTGTGTAACTATCGCCGTTATTGGTATTTTTATTGTATCATGTGCTTCTACAGAAAAAAAGGTGGGCTGCATTGAAGGGAAATGCGATGAAGGCTATGGGGTTTATGTATGGGAAGATGGCTCTAAATATGCTGGCAGTTTTAAGGCCGGCAAATTCAATGGGCAGGGAACGTTTACCTGGCCGGATGGTCGTGTGTATACAGGGATTTATGTTGATGGCAAACGACAGGGATATGGAGTAATGTCATGGCCTGATGGAAGTGTATACAAAGGCCAATTTGCCAATGATGATATTACCGGTAATGGTACGTACAAATATGCTGATGGCAAAGTATATACTGGACCAATGGTAAAAGGAAAAGCTAATGGCAAAGGAGTACTTGAATGGCCTGATGGTACCCGCTATGAAGGTGAGTTTATTGATAACAGAATGGAAGGGCAGGGAATGATTATGTATCCTGATGGCCGAACGTTAAAAGGGCGATTTGTTAATGGCATACTGGTAAATGAATAATATAACTTTCCATAGTACTTGAATAACAATAGTATACATAAACAAATGCGTATGCTATGAAAGTTTTTTGCCTTTATCGGCTGCAAATTTTCGTGCACCTTCTAGCGTTTCACCGCTACGAATAACATCAGTGCCCGTGGCAAATTCCATTTCCATTGCATCGGTTAAAGGCATATTGAATCCTTTATATACGCACATCCTGTCACTGCGTAAACAATTTTGTGGGAATGATGCAATTTTCTGTGCTAATGCTAACGCTTCTTTTTTTATATCGCCTTTGACAAGGTAATTTACTAGTCCAAACTGATAAGCCTCTTCAGCATTAATTTCCCTTCCAGTTATTATAAGGTCAAGTGCTCTGCTTAACCCAATAAGCCGTGGTAAGCGTTGTGTGCCGCCATCAATTAAGGGAACCCCAAACCTGCGGCAAAATACCCCAAACTTTGCGGTTGCATCAGCCATACGAATGTCACACCAGCAGGCAAGTTCAAGACCACCAGCCACCGCATACCCTGATATGGCTGCAATTACCGGCTTGGATAAAAGCATTCGTGTAGGGCCAAGGGGACCGTCATCTTTCATATCGGGATTAAGCTTATTTTTCCTGTGGCCATCCTCGGCAATGGCAAGTAAATCAGCACCTGCACAAAAATTGCCATCTGCCCCGGTAAGTATTGCCACCTTTACATTGTCATCAGCATCAAATTTCCTGAATGCTTCAGTTAATTCTTCAGCGGTAGGGCGGTCAATAGCATTTCTCACTTCCGGTCTATTAATGGTTATGATGAGTATATCGTTTACTATCTCCTGTACTATGTTCATAAAGTTACCCTATACCTTTTTTAAAAATCTGCTTTCATCAAAGCGAATGCGTGGTCCATACACTCCACCCACTGCACGCTTGCCTGCTGAAATAACCATCACAACTATGGCATCTTTGGGAAGATTTAAAATCTTTTTTATGCGTTTTGAGTCATAGCCTTCCATGGGGCATGAGTCATATCCGTATGCTCTGAGTGAAAGCATGAGGTTTTCGCATGCCAGTGCGGTAGATTTAACTGCCCATATCTTAATATGACACTTTGATACCGGTTCACGTATTATTGGTGTTGAAAGTCCACGGATAAAGAATAGCAAACGTTTTACTATGCCCCAGATGCCTAAAAATCCCTGGTTGTATACAAAAGGAACAAGTTTTTTATAATATGAGATAGCAGCCTTTGGAACATTGCCAACTGATTCAAAAAGCTTTACCATTTCCTGTGCATGCTGCCGCCAGGTGTTTGTACGTGCTACAGCTACAAATAATGTGGCAGCACTTTTGGCAGCAATCTGCCCCAGGCAGGCTTCGTTCAGTTGCTGGCGTATGACAGGATCAACGATGTGATATATTTCCCATGGCTGAAGGTTTGACGAATTGGGGGCAAGCAAAGCGTTGTGCAGGCACTGCTGTATAATTTTTTCCGGTATTGGTTCTTTTTCATAAATACGGACAGACCTTCGGGAATCGATAACTTTTTGAAATTCTTTTGCATCAATCTTTGGTGTCTTTTCGTGATATGTATAACCAGGGTCATCAGTTAATATGTTTGCCATAGTGTTCTCCTTTTATAAAGAATTGTTATTGCCATTTTGAATTATGATTTATTGCGATAGATAATTAAATAAGATTTCTCCTTGCTTCGTTCGTCGAAATGACAGAATGTCAATGCCATTTCGTGAATTACTCTTGTTATTTCGAACATAGCGAGAAATCTTTGTTTTATATGGTAAGATTTCTCCTCACTTTGTTCGTCGAAATGACAGAAAGAGCTTCGTTCGTTGAAATGACAGAAATAACTTTGATTGGAAAAATGACAGGGTAAAAAAGCCTGCATACTATTATAAGGTAAATAGATTGGTAAAACGACATATAATAGTTTCATCAGTTTGTGTGAATGCACGGATGCCATGGGCAACTCACTTTAAAATAGACTTTACAGCAAATTAATAAAAAATTATTGCAATAAAATGATAATTAATTTTATTTGCAAAAAGGCTATCATATTTATATATTAATGTCAATTACAAAAAAATAAATGCGGTGTGAATGGATTGTGCACTATTAATTTTTTTTTATACCAGAGGATTGTATGAACAGCATTCCCCGCAAAAAGATTAAATATTTAAAAGCCTGTGCCCATGGTATGAAACCAGTTGTGTTGATAGGTAAAAATGGGTTGTCTCAGGCTGTACTGAATGCCATTGATGAAGTGTTGCTCAGTCACGAACTTATCAAGATCAAATTTATTGACTGCAAGGAAGAGCGCCGTGAACTGGCACAGCAAATAGTTGAAAAGACAGGAAGCAGTCTGGTCACAATGATTGGTAACGTGTTAATTATCTACCGCCAGCATCCGGAAGCGGAAAAGCGCCAGTATGAACTTGCAGCAATGTAGTTTATTTGTATTTAAATGTATAAATCTGTCTTCCTTCAAACGGTTTTGTCTTTAAAAATAGCTTTTTTGTTCTTTCATTAAGGAAGATATACACATCTTCGGTAATAAACAAACCATCTTCACCTGTGTATTTTTGGCCTAAATGGAATAACGAATTAATACAATCAGAAATTATGGTACCAGTTTTGCCGCGTGGCTGGTATACCGTGTTACCAATATGCATGGCTATGCGGTACCGTATAATTTGATTGAAAACAGTATGTTCCAGTGAAATGATAAGACGGTTAAGGATAAGGCGGATTGCATGATAAATTGATGGCACAGTTGTGCCGTTAAAGGGAAAAATAAACAATCCGGTTGCATCCATCCACATCCAGCATTGCCCATCAACCTGATAGAGCAGTTCCTCTACATACTTACGAAAAGAAAATATTTTCTGGTTTAAATGCTCTGAGCCAATGTGTTTTTTTAATTCGCCAATATCCAGTATTTCAATAAACAAAAAGCAGAATGTATATTCATTGTCAGGCACAATCCCTTTCCAGGAATCTTTTGCTATTATATAATTATGTACAGTTTGTGCTTTTGGGATAATTCCTTTTAATTTCATTATGGCCTGGATGCGTTTTTCAGGCAGTGGTTTGATAAGCATGTCTTTATTAAGATAATCACAGGCATTATTATGAAAAAACCAGGCTATATCAGTAAAACTGTTTTTAAGGTCAATAATTGCAAAGTAGTTGCCACCTGCATTAAACTTTTTAATTTGCTTTTCAGCATCAACTTTTTTTGTACCGGTTATATCCAGGTAGTAAATGGTATTTTTATCCAGTGGTTGTATTTTTTTGGATTCGGTATAATCAACAAAGGCAGTTGAAAATTTTTTGGATTTTATAATTGCTGCAAATGCCTTCTGTAAAACTGGCAGGTTTTTTTTCTGATATATAATTATGATATTCATGGAGTAGCCCACTGTATTGTATAAATATAATGCACTGCATTGCCACTTCTGGTAGTTGTGAACTTGTTTGCAATTTCAGCATGAAGGGAAGCATAAATTGAATTGGTGATGGTTATTGAATTAAGTGGAGTATGTTTGGATTCAAGCTCCAGTATCTTTGTTACCAGTTCGGTTTTTTTCAGCTCTTCAGGTGAATGTTTGTAGGTGCAATATCCAGTATCAATGGCTACCCGTATATTGATGGGTTCAGGTAATTGTGATTCAATATAATTAAATAAAAATAACTCATGAAAAATCTCAATGGCGGAACATACTGCTGACATGTTCCTGTTACCTAAGATAAAAGCAGCAATGCAACCATCACCTTCCCAGTTCCATACACGCCCGTTTCGTTGTTCAACTGTTGCAGTAACTATCGACCGCAAACTATTATATGTTTGGGTAATTAATGGCGATTCATATTTACGGACAAGCTGGGTGTTTGCTGCAATGTCCAGTCGAAGCAATGTAACAATATATTCTTCATCTTCCTCAAGGACGCCCCAGTTTGGGGTTTTTCTGGCTTTTGCGTTTTCAATAAAAATACGGTTATTTTTATCATAGATAAACCCTAAATTTATTATTTCACCAACTATTTCATGCAGATGAGCTATAGGGTAGCGCCGCCCCATTATGCCGTATTCCTGTGCTTCCATGAGAGCATGTACCAGCTTAAAAAAGAGCTTTGATTCGCTGAAATCACGTACAATCTGCGCAGCTGCATCTTTGTTAGGGATAGGGATGCTTTCGGAAAAGCCCATGATTGAATGGAGGTTATAGTTGGGAATGATACTTTTGACAATACGTTCCATGGTATGGACATCCATGGATTTGGTGAGAGCTTTTTCCGTTATCGATAAAATGGAGTAAGGAATTTTCATGATATGATGATACTATGGGGCTACACAAATTTGTCAAAAAAAATTTCTTGTAAAATAATTTTTTATCTGATAGAAGATATTTTTCAGGATATACTATATTTGTCCTAATGAGTGGAATATATATTTTAAGGAAAGTACCATGGGCTCTTATTCTTCGTATGATATTCCTGAAGCAGACAGTGGCGAAGTATTTCAGCGGTTTACAGAATATTTTAAAAATAAAGATATCCCGGCTAATGCATCACTCAGCGACAAATTAAAGCAATTTAGAGTACAGAATAATTTAAGTTACCAGCAGCTTGCTGCCATAACCGGTATCACCAGTGAGCTCTTGCAAAAAATAGAAGAACGTCATGTGTATCCTTCATTAAAAATAATTCACCAGCTTACCCGCTCATTGCAAAAGGCAAAGGCTGTTGCAGGTAGTCCCGTTGAATGGGGATATACAGTTATAAAGAAAGATGAAATCATACAGTCAAAAAATGAAAGACCAAAAGATCACAGTCATACCGGAATTCTTACCCATTCTGCTGCAACCGTAAATGAGGCAGCTATAGTAAAAGCATACATTATTACCTTAGAAGGCAATTATACAAAAAAAGATTTTTCCATTCATAACGGTGAAGAATTCATTCATGTGAAAAAAGGTGCAATAAAGATAACATTGGGTGCCAATGATGTCACATTACAGCAGGGTGACAGTATCTATTTTCTATCGCTTATCCCGCATAAAATTGAAAATATTGCCTCACATGAATCAATCATTCATGTCATAGTGTATCAGGAATAAATAATCAGAACTCATGGATTTTATTTAAATTTATGTGGCAGTATCCTCCCGGATTTTTTGTAAGATAGTCCTGATGATATTCTTCAGCTTTATAGAAATTTTTAGCTTTTGTAATTTCAGTGGTTACGGCAATTCCTTTTGCTTTCAGCTTGCTCACTATTTCATCAATTGTGTGCTTCTGCTTATCGCTTATAAAAAAAATTGCTGAACGGTACTGTGAGCCAATATCCGGTCCCTGACGGTTTGGTGTGGAGGGATTGTGAATGGCGTAAAAATGCTTTAAAATTTTTTCCAACGTAATAATGGTAGGGTCAAATGTTACCAGTACTGTTTCAGCATGGCCAGTTGTACCGCTGCACACAGCTTTGTAATCAGGGTTTTGTGTGGTTCCACCGCTGTAGCCAACGGCAGTATCAATAACACCTTCAACTTTTTTAAAGTACGCCTCCACTCCCCAGAAACAACCACCACCAAGGATGACCTGTTCAAATGGAAGTTGAGTTCCTTCAAAAAGATACATGTAATCTAAATAGCCTTCCTCAATCATCTTTTCAACAGGAATAAAGCGTAGTGATGCAGAATTAATGCAGTAGCGCAGTCCCGTTGGTGCAGGACCATCGTCAAACACATGACCTAAGTGCCCGTCGGAGCTTTTACTGCGCACTTCGGTTCGTATCATACCATGTGAGGTGTCAGAGCGCTCAAGTACTGCATCAGGATGTACCGGTTGTGTAAAGCTTGGCCAGCCTGTGCCCGAGTCAAATTTATTGGTTGAGGAAAAAAGCACTGCGCCGGTAACAATGTCAACGTAAATGCCGTGCTTTTTATTGTTCCAGTACTCATTGTTAAACGGGGGCTCGGTGCCGCATTGTCTGAATACATAATATTGTTGTGGTGTTAAATTTTCGTTTTTCATGGGTTGTTCCTTGTAATGAAAGTTACAGCTTACTATAAGTACTATAAAAATCAGTATGCGTTTCATGGTAGTACAAATATAATCATTTTTAAATAAAAGTCAATAGCGTATTGTACTTATTACAAGTTATAGTGGGCGATAGTTATCGGTAAAGGGGTCAGAGCTAATAATTCCAATTAATTCTAAATTTTTTGCTCTGAAGAGATCACCAGGAGTGACAAAATTTGCATTAGTTTGATAAAATGATTTAATTATCTCTAAATTAAAATCATTGAAAGTGCTTTTATTAGAAGCTTGTATACCATTAGTATAATATTGAGCAGTAATAAACATATCCAGAGCATCTTTTAGATGTGTATCTAAAGATGCCTTTTCTAATTGTTCCTGGGCCTGATAATTATTTTTTACTTCTTCAAATAAATAATATAATTCTGATTGTGGTTCAATGTGATCTTTATTAAATGGAGGAATGGTATGGATATCTACCGGTTGAAATGAGATAATATGCTTTGATTTTGTTTTGGAAGAAGGATATATAGCAGTATAATAAAAGTATGAAAATATTGAAGGTGGGTATACATGAGCAGGTTGTTTTGTATTTCTTTGTTTTGAAAGCTTAGCTATGGATAAGGGATGCATATCCTGTAGTACTATTGTATATGGATCATCATCATTTTCAATAGCTTCATCATAGCACCGAAATACAAATTCAGAACATATCAAAGCCTGTTTATCTGCATTCATAAACTCTACTAATAATGATGCTGAAACTTCTAAAAGTTTTTTAATAAACCGTGCAACGGCAAAATTTAAGTTCACTTTTCTGAAAATACAAATGAATGCCAATAATAATAATTGCTCATATGCATATCGTTTGCCTTCATATCTTGATACAATATTCATTACAGGATCCATATTCAGAGGACAATTGTGTAAACGCTTAGCACTAACATATTCAGAATTTTTAATGCTTTCGTCTATTCGTTGTGTAATTATTCCATTTTCAAGGGCTTCTGCTACTATATGATCTCCCATATAAATTGAAACATGATTATAGTCAGTACCATCAAAAAATCTAATAGCCTTGCTTATCCATGATTTGCCATGATAGAGGAGTATGTCACCCTGGTTTAGACTTTCAACAGAAATAGAAGACATAGCAAAACCTCCATTTCATGTTACATTTTGATTGTAATGTATAATCGTTATGTATTTATCTTTTATATTCAGTAATTATTCCTAAATATAGAAATTTGAACAAAATATAAAATAGTGTACACCCCGCCGCCTTCGGCGGTAGGGGTGTACACTAGTATTCATTATGAAATTTTTTAAAAAATTATAACTGTTTTATATCATAAGATCAATATTCTTGAAAAAAGAATTTATTTTTCAATAAAAGTAAAAAAAATAAATATTTATGTCAATCACATTAATAGAAAAAGATTGTATCCTCACTGGCAGTACTGATGAGATGTAAACTAATGAGACCGGGCCCGGAGTTGAACCAGGCAGAAGGGGGGTACCTTCTCAACTGTTTTGCAGACAGCGGGGAGCACCGGCTCCCAATACCGGCCTTACAATAACCGCCAGGGTCATGACGGTTATTGTTTTATTATTTATATACTACGGCCACCACCTGTGCCGGAACTTTTAAGGAAGGTTAATGAGGTTACGGCAGGGAGATGATGGTAAACCGGATACAAGGGAACCGACCTGGCCCCTTATATGCACTTCACTGACATAAAATAAGTATTACCGTGTTGATGACCATAATGATCCTTGTTTACCACCTTTGTTGTGAGATAGTTAATTGTTAAAAAATTTAGATATGGATGTAATCTTTGTAAAGATAAAAATAATACATCATTTTTGTGAATAACCTTAATTGGGAATAAGAAAACTTATAAAACTTTTTTAGGATGTTTTCTTGTGGGCACAATATGGAGAATAAAACCGCTTTCAATTACATGAATAATTTCGGAATAAAGCAGTTTTTATAGGTACCTATAATTATTAATCTCAATTTACAATACAGGATTACTTCGTCGTGAAGCATGTGAGGATGTATTGGAAAAATTTTTAATATTTAATTCAATTTTTTATACATATAAAAAGTATGCCACATTATATACGCGGAATACATAAAGAATAAAAAAATAAAAAATTTAAACTTACTGTGATTAGCGTGCTTAGAATGGTTAAATGACCTCATGGAAATGTATAAATTTCTTTCATGCTGTGGCATGAAAAACTGCACATACACATCAGGATAGCTTTTTTTATTGATTTGCCTCCTTCTTAACAGTTTTTTCACTTAATTCCACGGCGGCTCGGGTAGCCATGGTGAGCACCGGGCACCAGACTCGCGGAATTTGAGGGTCTTTCTCTCCTGCCGCCAGACGCTCGAATCCGGGTCTGAGCTTTTTAAGATTGACAGCGCTGGCACCAAACATGATGCCCATTCCCGCCATGACCGATGCGAAGCCCAGGATAAGCGCCACTCCCCACCCGATAGCGCCGCCTGATACATGGCGCATGATGAATGCGGATATAAGGGAAACGATTATCCAAAACCCCATAACGACGCCATAGGCTGGGATATTTTTAGCGGAGAGTAAAGGATATTTTGTTTTCACGTCCATATGCTCCTAAGCTCCTTATTGTGAAGTTGCATCCAAGAAGTCATCAGATTTTGACACCTCCTCGGCTCTTTTCCTGTTCAGCTGGGTGTACGTGTTTTTAGCCCTTGAATTGGGCATGGCCTTTTCCGCAAGATACGCGACATGGTCCGTTATCGCCTCAAAATCGCCAAAGGGGAACCCCATGACCGATTCATCATGACCGATTTCCGTGGCGTCCCTGCAGCCATAGCAGCCGTAACTCAAATTCATTTTTTGAGTTTTATAGGGAATGACCGTGGCGTCAACGCAGGTAGCCTGCAGGATGGCTGTAGAGCTTTCGATACGAGCGCCTCCACGGGCATTGAGATAACCGAGAGCTATCCACATGAGGTTCTCGATTCGGTCTTCAACTATTACTATGTCCGGTTCAATGATCGCCGAATCAAGAGGAAAGAGATAAAGTTCCTTTAATTCACCCTGTCGTAAAACCGTCATGCGCTTGAACATCTCAACGCCAGTCCGTTCTTCTTTTGTGATGCCAAACCCTATGAGTCCCTTGCCGTTTTTCAGACCTTCCGGGAGAGGTTTAAAACCGAATGCGGCCGCGGCGGCAGGGCAGGAAATGCCATCGGCGTCCAGTATGACATGCTCACCCCGCCTGGCCCGCATGAGGGCCTGGCAGTATCTGTGCCCTTTTAGCCTTACAGCATTATCGGGAATTGTCTTTTCTTCTGAAAGATACAATTTAACTCCGACAGGGTATGACGTGAGTCCTATATTTTTTCTCATCAGCTCTGATTTTTCGCGTATCTGTGCAATGTTTATTTTCATTTTCATTTACTCCTTATGGCACGTTTATGTTGTTTAACCGCAGCAGCCTCCATCCGCTGCCATTTCCTCCGATAAGGGATATGACGATAAAAAAATCTGTTTTCCCCTTTCGCTTTTGCACATCCGGCAGGCCACGGGAAATCCCTTCGCTTTTTTAGCCATTGTCGTGACGACGGTAAAGGTCGATTCGCAGTTTTCACACTTGTATTCATACACTGGCATTGCCCGCTTCTCCTTTTTCGCGTTCTTTCTTCAGCAGTTCTTCAGAAAGCTTGTAAATGTCGGCAATGGGACGCTCTTTGACACGTTTGGCGAGTTCCACCGCCTCGGCAATTTCGCCCAGGGAACACCCCGCCTTCAACGCTTCGGCGAAATGATACCGAAGACATGGCATGCAGTTACCGGCAATAGAGGCTCCTATGGCGATCAGTTCCCTTGTTTTATCGTTAAGAATCGAATCATTTTGTACGCCGATTGAAATCATGCATTCCTCCGTTATTATTAGCCATTTCCAAACAATTCTTCTTCAACCCATTTCAGTTTTAAAAGGCCGTTTATCTCCTCATCAAACAACTTTATCTTGAACATTGGGAGTTTAAATTGCTCATACGCCACTTTGAGATAGTGTTGCTGCATATTGTAGCGCCCGGTGAAAAATTCCGAGGCAGGGTTTTGGTCTAAAATGTTATTGGCGATAACGGCCTGGACTTCTATGCCGGCCAATTTCAAATCATCAAGCGACCTTTTAGCCTCGAATATCGGCGTATACTCCGGATAAAAAACGAGGAAGAACGAACAGTAATCCCTGTTCTTCAGATTTGCCACGAGCTCTTCCAGCTTCTTTTTTGCATCGCTGGTGAACTCGGCGTCCCCTTTCACGTTAACCATCATTTCAACCTGCTTTGCATAGTCATACGGAAGCTCCAAAAGGCGCAAAGTATGGCCGGTGGGGGCGGTATCGAAAACAATATACTCAAAATCGCCGCTGCTTATGAGACGTGAGAACTCCTCGAACACTGCCATCTCTTCGGTACAGGGCGATTCGAGTTCCTCTTTAAGAGCCAGGATCATGTCGTCCGAATAGCCCGCCTTTTCCGAGTCGGCTATGATTTTTGCCTTGTACGTCTCCACGGATTTTTTCTGATCAATTCTAGCAGCATACAAACCCGGCACTCCCTTCATAGGGGTAACTGTATCGCCGATCTTTTCATCAAGAACGTAACCGATATGCGCTGCCGGATCGGTGGTAACCAAAAGCGTCCTGTTCCCTTCCTTAGCAAGGCGCGAAGCCATGGCGCAGGCAGTGACGGTTTTGCCCACACCGCCTTTCCCGGTGACGATGATGACGCGGTGGTCGAGTTTTCTGGTGATGATATCGCGAAGTGCGGCGCTAGTCGCAAAGTGTTCAAACTGATTTACTTCGTGGAAAACGGTATTGAGCCGGCCGCCTCCATCGTACACGATCTTTGAAAATGCACGAATGTTTTCCAGGCCCTTTACTTCGGCGCCCTGCAGATACACTTTCCGCAATGGGTAGGGGAAAGCCTCGCTAATTGAATGTATATGTTGCCTCTGGGCCTCGATCATCTTCCCATATTTCCCATTTAAAGCGTCTTCCGGGATGATGCCATTGATGATGATTTCATAGTTGAGAATTTTGAGTTTTGAAAGTTCGTCGTGTGCACGCATCGCTTCGGCCAGAGAGGTTTTTTCCGGCTTCATTACCAAGTAAAATCTTGTTCTCGCTGCATCGCGCATTGCCCTGATGGCATTGTCGTATTTTTCCTTCGATCCCTGGATGGATGAAACGGGACCCAGGCACGTATTGCCCCCTCCCTTTGAGCTTTCCTCGATATGCTTAGACCAGTCAATCGGAAGCTCTAAAAGGCGTATGGTATGTCCCGTGGGGGCGGTGTCGAATACGATCACGTCATATTCGTCATTCGTAAGAAAATCAGTAAATCTGTCGAAAGCGGCTATCTCAACAGTGCAGGCGCTCCTGAACTGCTCTTCCATCACCTTCATAACGTCTTCGGGAAGGATGCCGCGCATGGGGCCGATAACCTTTTCCTTGTAGTCCTCTGTCGCTGCATCGGGATCGATCTCCATGGCGTACAGATTGTGTGCTATATCTACGATACCATGTCCGATAGGCCTTTCAAAAATATCTGCAAGGTTACTCGCAGGATCAGTGGATATGATTAGCGTTTTTTTGCCCGCACCGGCGTAATATACGGCAGTGGCCGCGGCCATGGTGGTTTTCCCAACGCCGCCTTTGCCAGAAAAGAATAAGTACTGACTCATGGTAAGCTCCTTAATTACAGTAATAATCAGCAACAGCCCGATTGCTGTAATCCGAGAATGGTGAAACCTTTGCGTGGTCCATAATCGATGTAGTCAATTGTAGCATCAGCAAGTATGTCTGACACGGTTGGATCGATGTATATCTTCAAACCGTCCTTCTCCACCAATATGTCATCTCCATTTCCCTTATCAGATATATCCAGGCCAAATGATGGCCCGCAGCATCCGCCACCGGACGCGAAAACCCGTATTCCCGAGCCGTTGGCGTTGGATTCCGCTATGATTTTCTTGAATTCTTTTATTGCACGATCAGTTACATCCAACATATCACTCCTCCTGGTTATCCGACTTGAAGAGTCATCGGTTTATTTGATTTTAATGGCTCGATATTGAGCTCTTTGCAAATATCCTCGTAAGATGGATACTCTCCTGATTTAAAAATCTTCCCGTTTATCACTGTAATTGGAAGAGATTTTATTCCTTCTTTATGAATGAGCGCCATAACGAGGGTCTTTTCCTTAATGGCCATGTAGTCGCTCCTGAGGCTAAACCGCTCAACCATGACCCCCTGTTTTTTTAGCGCGAGTATGGCGTCGTTGATTTTCAAAAGTGCTGGATCTATTGCCGGACCACAGAGGCCCGTAGGACAGCACATGGGCGGATCGTAAATTTCAACTTTGTGTAAAAACTGCATTTTATACCTCCGGTTTTATATTACTATATGCAAATATATTCATATTTACACTAAAAATTATTACCCATTTCAGCATTTAAGCGATAAACCGCATGATACTTTACTTTTCATTTCTAAAAGATTGTTTGAATCAAAATGAAAAGCATCATTATTTTTGAAAGTTTTTTTGAGATACCTGACAAGATCTGGATGTTCCTTGATAAAATCTTGGTTTATACGGTAATAGACCCATTGTGCTTCTTTTCTTGAATCAAGGATTCCCGTTTGATGCAACTTGATGAGATGACGGGACACGTTCGTCTGTGATAAGCCAAGGATACCTTCTATTTCGCAGACGCAAAGCTCACTCTGGAAGAGAATGTTCATTATTCGGAGCCTGCTTTTGTCAGATAGAGCTTTGAAAATCTTGTCTATACTCATTGTTTTTAATAGCATTCATATATTCCAATATAATCATATAATCACAAGTTAAAAATCTGTCAATATTTTTTTTCTTTTTATTTGTTTTTGAAGAAATTCTTGACCTATGGTTTATTATTGTATAATAATTTGAGCATTTTTTAAAAATGTGAGGAAATAAATTCCATGTCTGAATGGTTTGTGCACAATCCTGGATTGGTTTTTCTTGTATATGGCATGACGTACATCATTATTGCTACAGCGATATTGTCGCATAACAGGAAAAATAGCGAATATAGCCTTAACGGTGTTCTTTGGCTTTTTGCTGCATATGCACTGGTACATGCACCTGCAGATTTTATTGATATGTGGTATGTGTTGACCGGCCATCAATGGATAGAAGCGAAATTTATTGGTTCGTTATTGACCTATGTGTCATACGCATTCCTTTTTGAATTTGGAAGACGTGTGATGATGCTGACTATCACATATTCCATAATGCGTCTATGGTATCTTCTCCCCATATTGTTAGGAGCTGTAATACTTACAGCACTTGTATCTCTTGATTTTGGTACAAACCTGGATGTCCTTATCGGTTATTTTGTAAGATTTCCAGGAGGGATTATGGCTGGTGTAGGGATTATTATCTATTATAGAAACTTGTACAGACCCTTGAAGGTAGTTTCCATGGGGAAATACTTTTACGGCTTTGGAATATCACTCATATTGTGGGCTTTGTTTTGCGGATTGGTGCGGACACAGGGGAGCTTTTTCCCGTCTACTATCCTTAATACAGATTCTTTTTTTCAATATACTGGATTTCCCGTTTTTATTTTCAGATCATTGTGTGGTCTTGTATCTGCCTGGTCAGTTATGGGCATACTCAATGTATTTAACCAAGAAAAACAAGCG